>JAYGDG010000515.1:0-16797 GCA_046583015.1 Pirellulaceae bacterium
CGCAGGGAGTTGTTGAAGAGCTCGGATTTCTTCAAAGGAAGGAATGGTACCAGCCAATGCCAGTGATAAGCGGCGAGCCACCAACAGGTCGCTGGCCTTTGCGGCTGATTGTAGATCCGCTTTCGACCAGTCTCGCGCAAAGGCTTTGTCGACTTGCTCAACGGTGTCCTGCAGGCTGGTCGTATTCGTCTGCTTTGCGACTGCCAGGGTCGAAGAATTGTGCAGTGGACCTTGATGCAACAGGCTGCCCGCCACGGCTACAATGCCGCAAAAGCAGATTCCGATAAAAAGCAGATCTCGTTTACCCACAACTTGCCTGGCACGTAAAGGGAAAAAGTAAAACTTCAAGTTGAAACTGCTCAGATAAACAGACTGTCTGAAACAGCAGGCACAAACCAGGGTGTCTGTCAGGGACGGTCTGTTTTCTGAACAAGCTTGCCCGGTCAATTTGGCTATAATCGATTATAACCAGTTATTGGCAGCGGGCGTTAATACTAGTTGCCTCGACAGCCAGTCGCTGAGCCACCTAGATGAGACGGCTTTTTCTTCAAAGTGAGGATTCTGTGATATGTCCAGTGTTTCACCGGAGTTGGGTGCCACGATGCCGGTGGTGACGATTGGCAGTCAGTTAAAGTCGCTTTTGTCATGGGTCGTGCGGACAGTTTGCTCTGGTGGCGATTGGTGCTTTGGTTTGGCGAGCCTGCTCGTTGGACTGGCGTTGTTAGCAACGATTCCGATTGTCCAATTCTTGACTTTAGGATACCTGCTTGAATCGGGCGCCCGGATTGCCCGTACGGGGCGGCTACGCAATGGTTTTATTGGGATTCGTCAAACTTCTCGAATCGGCAGTATTGCCTTGGGTACCTGGTTGTTATTATGGCCAGCTCGATTTGTTTCTGATATTTGGTACACATCTCGCCTGGTCGATCCGAACAGTCCTGAGACAGCGCGTTGGCGCCTACTGCTAGTAGTGCTCACGATTATTATTCTGTTGCAGATTAGCTGGGCCTGGTTTCGTGGAGGGAAGCTGCGACATTTTTTCTGGCCTGCCCCACTTCGTTTAAAGCGAGAGTTATTTCAGCGTGGCAAGTATGTGCGCTGTCGAGATGCGGTTTGGGAGTTTTTTGCTTCGCTGCGCCTCGGTTATTATTTTTCGTTGGGTTGGCGAGGATTCGTGGGAGCCGTCATTTGGCTATTTTTCCCTCTCATGCTCTTCATTGGAGCGACGCTGTTGCCGCCACCCATGGGATTCTTTTCGGGATTAGCTGGTGTTGTGTTACTGTTTTTTGTTTTCCTGCATCTGCCGTTCCTGCAGATTAATTTTGCGGTTGAAGGAAGCCTGGCATCAATGTTTGAGATTCAACGAATCAGGCAACTGTCTCGTCGATCTCCACTTACATTTTGCTTTGCACTCACCATTACACTGTTGTTTGCATTGCCTTTATACCTGCTGAAAATCGAGCTAACTCCCAGGGAAGTGTTTGTCTTGCCGAGCCTGATATTTGTCGCATTCATTTTTCCAGCTCGTTTACTAACAGGCTGGGCATTAAGTCGTGCTTACCGACATCAGCAAGCCAGGCACTTCGTTTTTCGCTGGACATCACGCATCCTGGGTATTTCTGTGGTGGCTGCCTATATTCTGTTTATTTTCTTTACACGCTATACTTCTTGGCACGGACACTGGAGCTTGCTGGAACAACATGCTTTCATGGTGCCGGTTCCATTCTAAACGGGATTGAGCAATTGTTTGGGAGACCAAAGGTAATCTCATGCCACTACGCAACTTGCTGATTCTCATCAGTTTTTCAGTCTGCTCGCTGGTCTGCTACGGCAAGGCTCCTCATAACCGGTACTTGCCGATGCTCGATCGGGCCATGCAATTGGTTGAAAAATACTACGTAGACGATGTTTCAGAGAGGCAACTCTTTGAGAATGCCATGAAAGGTATGGTCTCTGGCCTGGACCAGTATTCCTCTTACTTTGTCCCGGAATCATTTCGTCAAGTTGAAGAGAACTTGGATCAGCAATTTGGTGGGATAGGTATCAAGGTTGAATTAGACCAGGAAGTCAAGCGGTTGAAGGTGCTGAGTCCATTGGTTGGGACGCCCGCCTACGAGAAGGGAATTCGAGCCGGGGATCTCATTCTGGAAATTGATGGAGTTTCAACCGAAGGAATGACCTTAGACGAATCAGTCAAGTTGATGCGAGGTAAACCGGGTGATCCCGTACAGCTTACGATACTGCATAGTGATGAGAGTGAGCCGATCGAGTTGCAGGTCATGCGAAAGAAAATACATGTTTCATCCGTCTTGGGCGACACCCGCAAAACGGATGGCTCCTGGGTTTTTCGTGTAGAAGAGGAACCTCGAGTTGCTTACATTCGCTTGATCACTTTTGGAGAACAGTCGACCAAGGAGTTGCAGGCAGCACTGCAAACCCCGGCAGGTGAAGCACCCTACGAGGCCTTAATTGTCGACTTGCGCGACAATGCTGGTGGTTTACTGGTGCGGGCGGTCGAGATTTGCGACCTGTTTCTCTCCAGCGGACGAATCGTGAGCACACGCACCCGGGGGAACGTGGTGATCAATACGTTTGAGGCAAAACGGCGGATGGCAATTGGCCGGGAGATTCCAATGGTGATTCTCACCAACCGTTTCTCGGCCAGTGCCAGTGAGATCGTGGCGGCCTGTTTGCAAGATCATGATCGTGCAATTGTCGTTGGCGAACGCACCTGGGGAAAAGGCACGGTTCAGAATATTTTTAAGTTCGACTCTGGAAAGAGTGCCCTGAAGCTGACAACTGCCAGTTACTGGAGACCCAATGGAACGAATATTCACCGCCTTAGAGATTCGACGGAAGATGATGACTGGGGCGTGAGGCCATCCCCTGGGTTTGAAGTGAAGTTAACGGATCAGCAGTTCAAAGAAATTCTCGAAGGTCGCCGCAAACGGGACATCGTGCATACGTACATCGACCAGGATGGCAAGACGCATGCCGCCAGCGATCCGTTTGAACTTCCACTAACGGGGAATGCTGAGGAACTGGCACGCGACTCGCAACTAAAGAAAGCAGTTGACTACCTGCGGCAGCAACTGCCATCGAATAATTGAAACGGGACAACGTGAGTTTTAAGTGCTCTCGTCGGAAAGATCGAGTTGTTTGTATTGGCCCTGGTAATACAACAGCGGTGTTCCTTCACCGGTTCCTCCACCCGCCACGATTTCTCCAATAAAAATATCGTGGTCTCCGCCGGGAAGAATCTCTTTTAGCTGGCAGTCCACGTAGCCCAAGGTGTCTGGGATGATTGGAGATCCTGTCGCATCGGTAGTGAAATCCAAACCGGAAAAGTCCTTAGGACCTTTAAAGGCAAAGCGGTTGGCAAGCTCTTCCTGGTCGGCAGTGAGGATGTTGACTGCAAAACACCCCGCTGCTTTTAGTTGAGCATGAGTCTGGCTTTCTTTTTGGACCGCTACTAGGAGCAACGGTGGATCCAATGACAGGCTAGTGACGGCATTGGCAGTCATGCCCCATGTTTGTTGCTCGTGTTGTGTACTTACGACCGTGACTCCGGTAGCAAACAAACCCATGATGCGACGCTGTTCCTGGCTGTCAAATGTCACCGTGAAATCTCCTCAAAGGTTGGGTTAGCAGAAGATAAGGACCTAAGGGTTTTTTAGACGGGCCTTGGGAATTAGACAAGTCGCCAGCTGCCTGGGGATGAGTGAAACAGCCGGCAAGTGTGCCAGGGAGGTTACCGGGAGTTTAACGAACCGCCCGCAGATCCTGGGATAACCTGAATTTTCTTTTTTTCTAGACGATATTTGTGGGGATCAGAGGGCTTCATCCCGACGAGGGATGCATCGTTTGGAACTTTTCGTTACATTAGATGTCACAAGGAGTTACTGAGTTTTTTTGAGGGTCGCAGAAAAATAAAGTGCCCTTTTTAATTCCGGGATCGTTCTTATATTTAGGGGATAGTTGGCCTGCCTGGGCAAGAACTTCTAGCGGCATTCCTGCGTCATAAATGTCTCTTGGGGGGCAGTTTTTTTTCTTAGGGTTGTTCTGGTATTCTGTTCGTTGAGTGGGCAGGCGGTGGCAGGCAAATTCTGGTATGGCGATTACTTACAAACAATTCGTGCAGAATCTTGATGAATTGGGCATCATGACTGCGGATGAAGTGCGCGCCGTTTGGGATAACGACGTCGAGCCTGATCCTCAAAAACTGGCAGTTAAGTTAGTTCGGGCTGGTACTCTGACAAAATACCAGGCGATACGTGTCTATCAGAACAAGCATCACGGCCTGGTACTGGGTAACTACTTGATCCTCGACCGAATCGGTCGCGGTGGTATGGGAGAAGTTTTCAAGGCCCGTCACCGTCGTATGAAGCGACTGGTCGCAGTTAAAGTGTTGTCGCAAAAGGTTACTCAATCAGATCAGTCACGTCGTCGTTTTCAACGTGAGGTAGAAGCGGCTGGTAAACTGGATCACCCCAACATTGTGACTTATCATGATGCTGACCATCACAAGGGAATTGACTTTTTGGTCATGGAGTTTGTTGACGGTAAGGATCTGGCCGCACTGCTAAAGCAGGAAAAAGAACCATTTACCGTTGCCGAGGCATTGGATTGTGTTGTCCAGGCGGCCCGTGGTCTCCAGTTCGCCCATGAATCTGGCGTAATCCACCGGGATATTAAGCCACAGAATATGCTGCTCGACTCGAATGGCTGTGTCAAGGTCTTGGACATGGGCCTGGTCTCATTGGAAGACGCCGACGATCAAGATAGCGGTGAGGATCTGACGGAACACAACCAAATCATGGGCAGCATTGATTACATGTCACCGGAGCAGGCAGAGGACATTAAGAATGTTGATGGTCGGACTGATATCTATAGCCTCGGTTGCACCTTGTTTCGTTTATTGACCGGGGAAATGCCGTACAAGGGTGCCAAACTGATCCAAAAACTGGTAGCTCACCGACAGCATCCGATTCCATCGCTACTGGACTTTCGTGATGATGTTCCCCAGCAGTTGGACCAGGTGTTTCAACAGATGTTGGCAAAGGATCGGGAAGCTCGCCAGCCCTCCATGGCTGTAGTGATCAAGGATCTGGAAGCGTGTCAAAAGTTGTCAAGTCGCAAAGCCCAAGCCCAGAAGCGCAAGCTGGGTGAGCAGTTGACCAGCGGAGACGTGTTGGAAGTCGTAGGTGCTGCCGCACATGTCCAGGGAGAAGATCTTGATGCCGATAGCGCCATGCTCCGGTTTGTCCAGACCATGGAAGTGGAGACTACGGATGAGTCGAAACTAGATGACGACGGTTCCATTGCCCAGGAGCCAATCGATGACGTGGTGACTACTGGAACATCGTCGCAAGAGAGCAGGGTCGGTGGAGCGGTAGAAGGAACCGTACAACGCCTTGGCGATTCGGAGACGATGCCAGAATTACAGGTTCGACAGGATCGTCCTTCGGAACTGAGTCGACAGTGGAAGGGTGATAAACGGGTACTACTGTTGCAAGTGTTAGCAGGATTGTTCGTCGTTGCCCTTACCGTTTTTGCCTGGTTCTTGACCCGTCAGCCGCAGCTAGTGATTCATTGGCCAGTTGCAGAGCGTTCCGATGTGATGGTGCTTCTAAACGACAAAAAATTGGACAATATTCCTGGAACCGACCCGGTTCGTATTAGTGTTGATCAGGGTACTCATCGGTTGGAATTAAGACGGCGTGGCTATGAATGGATTGAACAGACCATCGAGGTTGGCAGAGGACAGCGGGTCGTTGTGAAGCTGAACTGGATTTTGGAGACATTTCCAGAGGGTGGGCTTTCTCCAGTTGATCCGCACCCGGCAGAGACGACTGCCCCGGAGTAAGGGAGCGTTCAGGCCTGGTGATGTTAGGCCAGCAGGCGATGAGCGCGGCTCAATTTGCCCAGGCCGGCCCGGTCGGATATTCGAACTCATCCAGAGACTCTTCTCGCATGCTGATACTGTAGCCGGCACTGACCGGTGGCATGTAACGCCCGTTTTTCATTACCACCGGATGGTAGAAGTGTTCATGCAGGTGGTCGACATATTCGACCAGGCGATTTTCGAATGAGCCGGTGACGCAAATGTAATCAAACATGGCGAAATGCTGTACGTACTCACAAAGCCCAACGCCCCCCGCGTGTGGGCAGACTGGCACCCCGAATTTTGCCGCCATCAGGATGACTGCCAGGACTTCGTTAACTCCTCCCATGCGACAACTGTCAATCTGGCAAAAACTGATGGCGTCTGCTTGCATCAATTGCTTGAAGATGATGCGATTTTGACAGGCTTCCCCCGTGGCAACTCCGATCGGCTCAATGGCCCGGGCAATAGTCGCATGACCCAGGATATCATCCGGGCTGGTCGGCTCTTCAATCCACCAGGGTTGAAACTCTGCTAACTGTTGAATGTACTCAATGGCCTCGTCAACATCCCAGACCTGGTTGGCATCGAGCATCAGTTTTCGTTCCCAGCCGATTTCCTCTCGAATGACCCGCAGTCGTCGCACGTCATCGTCAACATTCTGACCTACCTTGACCTTGAAATGCGACCAGCCCTGCTCCAGGGATGCCTGGCACAGCTGGCGAAGTTTTTCATCGGAATAGCCAAGCCAGCCAGCCGAAGTTGTATAAGCAGGGTAGCCTCGCTCAAGTAACTCAGCCTCTCTTTGGGCACGTGTTGCCTGTTGCTTAGCCAGTATTTCCGTGGCTTGCTCTGGCGAGAGGGCATCGCTGATGTAACGAAAATCAATACAACCGACCAGTTCTTCGGGAGTCATATCAACCAGCAGTTTCCAAAGAGGTTTCTGTTGTTGCTTGGCCAACAGATCCCAGACCGCATTGACCACTGCCGCGGTGGCCATGTGAATAACTCCCTTGTCAGGACCTACCCATCGTAACTGGCTGTCACCGGTGATCTCTCGCCAGAAACCGGCCATGTCACGGTGAATTGAATCGAGACTCTTGCCGACGGCAAAAGGTATCAGCACTTCCGCGGCTTTCGCACACAAGTCATTACCACGGCCAATGGTGAAGGTCAGTCCGTGGCCGACCAGCTCGCCGTCTGTCTCCAACGTTACGTAAACAGCTGAATAATCCGGGTCGGGATTCATCGCATCGGAGCCGTCCAGTTCCCTGGAAGTAGGGAAGCGAATATCTCGAACGGTGGCACCAGTGATTGTCAGCGACATAGTCGTTTCCTTGGTTGAACTTGTTTTTCTCTTGAAACCCGCTGCGCCCTGTTGTCGACGGCAGTCAAGTCCTCGATAACTTAGGCAGAGTGGTTGATTTTGACAGCTCTGTCTACAACAAGTCAGAGATGCTGAGAGTTTTATGATAAGCAGAAATCAGCTTTGGAGAAGATAGGGGAGGCAGAAGGCCATGACCAATGCCCTTGACCTGAATCAACTGCATACCGTTCAGCTCGTGCCGGTGACCCCCTTCGATGAGGAAGGTCAAGTCAACCGAGACCAAACGGTCCGTCTTTACCAGCGACTCGAAACGGCTGGAATTCGCGTCTTTATTCCGTGTGCCGGCAGTGCAGAATTTCACACGCTCACGCGTGCTGAGATTCTCCGGGTCATCGAAATTGCCCGCGAAACGCTCGGTGAACAGGCGACTATTGTGGCGCCCATCGGCTTTCAGGCGGATTTTGCAGTTGAACTTGGCAACCAGGCTCATCAAGCAGGAGCCGCAGCAGCTTTGGTGATGCCGTTGACATTCCCGTATTTATCCGATGCGGGAGCGGAAGATTACTATCGTCGCCTGCTCGATCAAATCGATTGTCCCGTCTTAATCTATAAGAAAGGGCCTATACCGAGTGATGACTTGTTGTTGCGACTGGCCGCCCACCCGAATCTCGTGGGTGTGAAATATGCGGTCAATGATCTCAATGCTTTTAACCAGGTCGTGGCAGCGGACGCTGGTCGGATCGACTGGTACTGTGGTTCTGCGGAACGTTTTGCACCGTTTTTTGCGGTAGCTGGATCACGGGGTTTCACCAGCGGTGCCGGTAATATCTGCCCGGCACTGGTGCTGGGGATGCAGGCAGCGCTACAAAGTCGTGACTGGCAAGAAGCAATGCGCCTGCAACATTTGATCCTGCCGATCGAGAATTACCGGGATCGCCAGGGAAGCTCGTTTCACGTTTCGTTGCTAAAGTATGCCGTCACTTGCACTGGCATTGAATGTGGCTTACCCCGACCTCCCCAACGGCAACTTACCGCCCAAGAACAAGCTGACATTCGTCAACTTGTGGAAACCGTGACGGCTGTCGAAGAGCAATATCTTGTTGACTCGACCGGCAGTTGAAGCGGTGTTGAGTTACACCAACTGGCGGGCCGATTTCAGGAAGACAACGGGCCAACGACTGTGTGAGGCTAGCGATTCGGCCTCTTGTTGTGTGGGAACAAACAAAAAGGCTGATGAGCCAGGTAAGTTTTCCAGGGACAAGGTTTGTGCGTAACGCCATTCCTGTTCAATGGCCCAGTCCCAACGGGATGCTGCTGAGGAGTTGCGACCAAAGCGATGCTGAAAGAACGGCCGCTGCCGGTTGGCGAGCCGTTGCCAGTCATTGTCGTCCCCATAGATGACGGGACGAGCGCCGGCTTGTTCAAGCCAGTCCCGTTTGATGCAGATACCATAAGGTTCGAAATCCCAGCGGCCACGATGTGCTCGATAGCATCGCAGAGAGGACCAGCGAAGAAGAGGAGTGGCCGTAAAACAGACCACTTGGTGACTCCCCCTTATTGAATCCTTACTGGACAGCAATTGCTGCTGACAGACAATGCGAATCAGACTTGCCAGAGCTGAGCGATCTCGACCAGGGTGTTCCAGGATTAATTCATCTAACCACTGGTCCTGATGCTGGTCCGGCCAGGGGCCATCCTGACGACGTGTCCAGTGAGAAAGATATTTCCAGGGTGGCTGTAGAAAACTGGTTTCACTGATATGACGAACTGGCGAAGCCTTTCGCTTGGGAGCTGTCAACGAGGAAAGGGTCTTGCTTAGCCGAGAGTACTTCTGCTGGTTTGTGTTCTGATCAACATTTGCTTCAGATGGATCTCGTCGAATACTGCCAGGACGTGACCAATGACTGGTGAGGCGCTGATTAACCAGTTGCTGCAAGATGCCATTTCGACGTAACTGACAAATCCAAATCTTGTCACTGGCTGAGATCAAAGTGCGATCATGCGCTGGAATTCGTGCAAGTTGACTTGGATCCATTGGGGATCGATGTGGGTCAATAACCGGACTTACCAAGGTTGACCAAAGACCAGGATGGTGAACTTCCAATGCCGTGTCCCAAACCAGTTGTCCCCAATAACGCCACCGAGCCGAATCAATAATCGTTGCTTGCAAAGAGGGTTTCTCAAACAGTTGGGCGGCACGGGCTACATAAGGCGCGGCTGCCGTTTGCGAAACGGTCAGTAACAGTTGATTATGAGGGTCGAGTTGTCGACAGTATTGCCGTAACCTCTGAAACCAACCAGGTTTTTCATCCAGGCGTCGACCCAGACGCGAACTCGCAATGCCAACCAGTTGTCCCGTGGGGATACCGTAAGGATACCAGGCGAAGCGCCATCCCAACCACTGGCCGAATGCTGAACCCAGGTGAAAGCTGGCATCTAACAACAGTTTTCCATCACGTGCCTGGCAGGCCTTCAAGACCTGGCACCGCTGTTCGTACGATGATGTTCTACGACGATGCTGACAATGTTGGGCCGCCATCTTCCATTGCTCGAGGATCCATGGCAACAAGTCTTGGTGCTCAAATCCCCAGCCCTCAATGTTGCTAGTCTGTCGTTCACAGCAACGACATCGTGGGGGGAGCAGTTGGGCTTTATGCAGACAGTCAATGATCTGAGCGGATGACTCGTTCATGCGGAGTGGGGAAGCGTTGAATCGATGCTTGTGACGATTCCCCGAATACCCCACCATCAGGAACAGCACTAGGTGTTACGACTGAGTGATGATGTCGATTGTATGCAACTCAGCCAGGAACGTGGAGTCGAGAAAAGCTGAGAAGTTTTGCTGACTGACAGGCTTACGTCACTCAATTGTCGTTTGACAGCCACTCTCGCATCCACATTTCCAAGAAGAGCAGGGACCACAATCGTTGACTGTGATCTTGTTGCCCCGTTTCGTGTTGTTGGACCAGCTGTTGGATCGTACTGGCCTGGAAAAATTCGAGGCAACGGGCTTCTGGATGCAGCAGTACATCCTGTGTAAGTGGTTTCAGCTCGTTACGGAACCAGTGGTCTAGGGGCACTCCAAACCCCATTTTCTTACGGGTCCAGATTTGCGCGGGGAGTAGTTCTGAGAACGCTTTTTGCAGCAGTAACTTGGACTGCTTTAAACTTAGTTTGAGATCGATGGGTAAGCTGGCCGCAAATTCGACCAGTCGATAATCCAGAAATGGTTGCCGGCATTCGAGGGAATGGGCCATGGTGGCTATATCGACCTTGGTCATCAGGTCACAGGGCAGGTAGGTAGCGAGATCGGTAAGTGAAATAGCGGTTACCGGGTCTCGCTGCTGATATCGTTGCCAGACGGACTGCAAGAACCAGCCGGAATCTGCATCACGAAGTTGCTTGTAGAACTCATCGTTGTAAAGTGCCAGGCGTTGAGATTCCGTGAAGATCGTAATCCACTCGAGATAGCGATCGATGGGATCCTTGTTTAAGGGTTCGACAAAGCGTTTCCAACGGCGGGCGCGGGATTTGTAACGTGTTGAACCAGGGAGTTTTTGCCAGAACTTGGCAGCGGCCAGACGTTTCACAGGTTGCACGCGATCAAACCAGCCGGCCAGCCGGACTGCCTGGTATCGCGGATAGCCAGCGAATAACTCATCGCCACCATCCCCGGACAATGCCACGGTAACGTGTTGACGTGTCTGTTGGGCTACGTACCAGGTTGGAATCGCGGAACTGTCAGACATGGGTTCATCAAAATGCCAGACGAGTTTTGGCAAGATCTCCACCGCATCAGGCTTCACCTGGAACTCGTGGTGCTCAGTGCCCAGGTGGTCTGCAACCTGGCGGGCATAATTTGTTTCATCGTATTCTGCGACTGGAAATCCAATGGCGAAAGTTTTCACGGGCGCCGATGATTCTTGTTGCATGAGTGCGACGAGCAAAGAGCTGTCGATTCCACCGGAGAGAAAGGCACCCAGCGGCACGTCGCTCTGCATTCTCAACTGGACCGAGGACCGCAATAAGTCAATGACGCGTTGTTGCGCCTCCTGGGGATCCCAGCTGACTTCACGCTTTCCGGGCAGCTGCCAGTAGGACTGTACGTGCAGCTGGTCATTCTCGTACACGGCAAAATGGCCTGGCGGTAATTTCGAGATGCCTTCCAGAATACAGTGCGGATGGGGAACGTATTGATAAGTCAAATACAGATCGACAGCATGCGGGTCGACTTGCCGAGGGATTCCGGGAACTGCCAGGATACTCTTTAATTCGCTGGCAAAGATCAGGCGGCCATTCTCGTGACGGTAAAACAATGGTTTTTGGCCGAAACGATCACGAGCCAGGATTAGCTGTTGTTTGCGCTGATCCCAAATCGCGATCGAAAACATTCCATTCAATTGCTCAAAGCAATCGGTTCCTGCTTCTTCGTATAAATGCACGATCGTTTCGGTATCGCTTTGGGTGCGAAATTGATGCCCGGAGCGCTTCAAGCGATTACGCAGCTCGAGGAAATTGTAGATTTCCCCGTTGAAGATAACCTGGATGGAGCCATCTTCGTTCCCCAAGGGCTGATTACCGGTTTGCAGATCGATGATTGACAGGCGACGGAAACCGAGGGCGACGCCGGGTGTTGAGCCGTTGCCGTTATGGAGAGTGCAATCCTGGAATAATTCCCCTTCATCATCCGGGCCACGATGACGTAAAGCGGCCATCATTTTCCGCAGGATATCCGGGTTGATGGCCAGCTTGGGACTGGTCCAGATGCTTCCAGCAATGCCGCACATAAACCTGGTTGGCCATCCGTAGGAGAGGTAGTATCAAGGAAGAATTATCGCCCCGGGTGATCCGTCAACAGTTACATGCGAGGGATCAGTTCGCTGGCGATAAACACGTTCTAGTCGTTACGTAAGGAACTCAATAGAAGGTCGTTTTTTTAGTTTAGCCGTAGCCGATTGACTTTACTTGGACGGCGACTTCAATCGTTTCAGATTGAAGGTGATCGAGCAAGAGCATTTATGCCAACATCTGCCACTGCAGGGATGGCGTCGGTTTAGGCAAGCGCTTGTGGCAGTGGCCCGCCAATTGGCAAAGACTGGTAAATCTGATGGTGACGCTGAACCATCCCTTCTATCGTAGACAATTGTCCCAGGTGGCTGCGAGCTTGTTGCCCTAGCTGGCGAGCCAGGCTGGCATCTCCCAACAGTGTCCAGAGTGCACGAGCCATAGCGCCGCAGTTGCCAACGGGCGTCAATCGTCCGTAATCGTCCGAGACGATAAGTTCGCGGTTGCCAGGACAGTCGATAGCGGTAATCGGAATCGCGGCAGACATGGCATGAACAAGTCCCACGGAATGCCCCAGGTGACGTGTTGTCGAGGCATAACAGTCAACCTTCGGTAACCACTCGTTGACGTTCCGCGAGGAGTCAATCCAGTGCACGTGTTGTTGGATCTCGGTCTGCCGGGCAAATTGCTGTAATCGGTCGCGGTTTGAGCCGTGACCGTTCAACACCAGGTGAATGTCATCTGTCGCGACCCGTAAAACAGCAGTGATCCAAATGAGATCCTGGATTTGTTTCCAGGATTGCATTGGATTCAGGCTGCCAATCAATCGGCTGCCAGCGGGCAGCCCTAACTCGGAAAGCAAACTTGACTTGTTTGTGTCGACCGGTTCTATCGGCACGGTTGCAGGAATGACCACACAGCGTCCCTCTGCCATGCCGGCCGCTAACAACTCGTTGCGTAAGCAGGCAGTTGTTGTAATGAATTGATAGGGACGCTTGCAGACCAGTTGTGTTGCCAGGTTGGGGTGATAGATTCGAGAGGGGGAAGGATCTCTGACGCTCAGGACGATGGTGCCTCGATAGAGAAGGTCGGTGAGGAGCGTTGTCCAGGCGTCATCCAAGGGTTGCCAGAAATGTATGATGTGGGGCTGCAGGCGCCGCAAATATCGACGGAACTGCCACCAGGCCGCTAAGTCGGCTGGCGGGCGACGGGTTATTGTTGTCCAGTTTTCTGTGGCCAAGCTGGCAGGCATCGCAACTGTCCGACCTGGAGAGAAGGTGAGCCCATGCAGATCGTATTGGTCCGCCGAAAGACCTGCTTGCAAGGAGTGCAACTCAGTTAAATCCCCGGCGGATTCCAGATTGGGCACTATGAACAGGATGCGGGTTGTCATAACAGCAAGCTCACTGCTCAAGTAACCAGTTGCTCGAACAGTTTAAGATGGGCATTCACCATGGATGCTAGCGAGTAGTTGTTTTGAATCGTTTGTTGAGCTGCCGTTGCCCAGCGTGTTAGCTGGTCAGGATTGGCCAAGGCATCTTGAATCGCTTGGGAGATTGCCGAAACATTACCCGCTGGAACCAGGCAGCCATTGACCCCGGATTGAATGATATCATTGTTACCCGGGATATTGGAAGCAATCACGGGAACCTGGTGTGCCATGGCTTCCATTAATGAGATCGAAAGGCCTTCAAAGTAGGAGGGTAAGATAAAAAGATTGGCGGCCCTGAGTACTTCTTCCACGTCGTCGAAAGCTCCCGGTAAGACCACTTGTCCCTGAAGATCGAGATCTTTGATTTGTTGAAAGAGCCTGTCACGATCAGGACCTTCGCCAACGAGCCAAAGATGGCAACGGGGCCATCGTTTTATCACCTCGGGCCAGGCCTTGACCAGGTCAAACAATCCCTTGTTGTGATCCAGTCGACCCGTGTAAACAACGACCGGTTCTTCTGGTGCTGCCACCAGATCCTGATTTGCTTCAACGAGAGCCTGTCGAGCCAGCTGTTGAGAGTTCTCTGCAGGCTTTGCAGGGAGAGCTACTCCGTTGGGGATCAGGTGCAGGCTATCTGTCGGGTACCCTGCCGCGAGCAGTTCCTCGGCAACGGCCTGGCTGGGTGCGATTACCGCGGTAGCTGTTTTGCAGCGGCGCCGAATGGAAAGACCAAAACGGGCGGTTGTTTGCCAGTGGCAGTCACCCGTATCCCCTCCACCTTCGGCTCGCAACACAACGGGGATTCCCAGCTGCTGGCAAATCTTGGTGGCCGTGTAGGCATCATGCTTCAGCATGGAAACGTAGACGATATCGATCTGGTCCGCATGGTCTTTTAACCAGCGTGCCAGGCTACTGAGGTAACGGAAGGTTCCCCAAATTCGTTGCTTTGGATTGCGCAGTCTCACAACGGGGACTTCCCGGTGAACGAATTCTGTTGGCCAGTTGGCTTGCCATTGCGCGGTAAGTACCTGGCAGGAGATATCCCGTTGGTGGAATTCAGCCCCCAAGTTGGCCATGACGATTTCCGCACCCCCGACGAGGGGCCAGAAACGACGAGTTACCAGCACGCAGCGCAGCGGTTTCATTCCGGTTCACCGGCTAGATCTTCGGGGTCCAAAGAAGCGACGTAGGGTAAATTCCGGAAAAGATCCTGGTAATCGAGTCCATAACCGACTACAAACTGATCCGGAATTTGAAACCCAACAAAATCTGGCCTTAAATCTACCTCCTGGCGCCCTTGCTTCAATAGCAATACTGCGGATTTGATGGAGTTTGCTTGTTGTTGCTCGATGATGCCGATCACTTGTTGCAGAGTATGGCCCGTGTCGAAGATGTCATCGACCAGCAGGACGTCTCGCCCCTTGATATCAGAGAGCAGGTCTGGATTGATCCTCAATTCACCGCGCGTTGTGTTTCCACGATAACTACTGGCTTGCACCAGGCCGATTCGGATTGGTAACTCCAACAGGCGAATTAAATCTGCCAGTAGCATCAGGCTGCCGGTCAATACTCCTACTGCCGTGATGGCACGCCCCTGGTAATGCTGGCTGATTTGATCAGCCATCTGCTGGACGCCTTCCTGGAGTTGAGTTGGGCTGAGCAGTACTTTCACAAAATCCCTTTTCGTCTTCTGGAGCTTCGTGGTCTGGAGGAGGACCTATTCTAGGCTGCTGGCAGAAAGGCGGGTACCGGTCTGGCGGCGAATGAGATATTCCGTGACTGTCAAAAGTGGTTGGCTTGGCCATTTGCTGGTACCTGATTCTCAACTGCCCACTTTTTTCGTATGGTTGGTACTTTGAATAGTCTGCTGACGGTCTTAACCGAGGTGACGGTTCAGATAATTTAGCATTTCTTGCCATCAGAAAGTCGCTTAATGATCGATCCACAACACTGGTCCCAGGAAGTCCAGTTTGATCCTCTCAGTGCAGTGGTCGTGCGTCAGCCGCCCGGAGAAGGGGACGGTTACTGGGTTGGAGCTCCCGGCGCGATGTACGATCCCCAGGAGGAGATGTTCTACCTGGTTTACCGATTGCGACGACCGCGGGGGGTGGAACCTGACCGGGGTGCCGAGATTCAGATTGCCCGCAGTCGCGATGGCATCGAGTTTGAAACAATCTGGCAGGCGACGAAAGACCAGCTAAATTCACCGAGCATTGAGCGCTGTGCCCTGCGACGACACCAGGATGGCAGCTGGATTCTTTACGTCAGCTACGTTGATCCTGCTGACGGTCGCTGGCGCATCGACCTGGTAAAGGCCGATCAGCCGGATCAATTTGACTTGAGCTCGGTTCAGCCGGTGTTAAGCGCAGCAGATATCGGGGCGGAAGGAGTCAAGGATCCTTTCCTGTTTTCGATTGGCTCACAGTGGGGGATGATTGCCAGTTATGCCTACGCGGCGGGCGATTCCAGCAGCGACCAGTTACATGGGACTGCGGATGCCTACAATACGGGCTTGATCCGTTCTGCCACGGGCCTGGCGCTGAGCGACGACGGTTTTAGCTGGCAATGGCAGGGGCAGGTGTTTGGCCCGGCGGCCGCTGGCTGGGATGGTTATTGTGGCCGCATTGGCTCTCTCTGGCGGCAACATGACGTGTGGATGGCCCTCTACGATGGATCGGCCAGCGTGGAAGAGAATTACGAGGAACGCGTTGGCCTGGCCTGGAGTTGGGATTTGAAGCAGTTTCATCGCCTGACACCAGACGGTCCGCTACTGCGCCCGCCGGTGCCGAACAAGGCGCTCCGCTATTTTGACGTGCTCTCGTTCCCGGAGGCACGTTTCTTTTATTTCGAGATGGCGTGTCCCGATGGGAGTCTCGACCTGCGAGTGATCCGGACTCAAGAAGGGGCCCACGTCTCCTAGTCGGGTAATTCCTGGCCACGCGTTTCACGGGCAAAGAGAACGATAACGATACCGACAAGATAAAGTGGTGCCAGCCAAAGTGCCTTGTCTTCGTCGGTGATGGTGATGTATCCGAATCCAAAAAAAGCGGCAGCGGTAGCCAGGCGTCCCATGTTGAAACAGAAGCCGGCACCCGTACTGCGTAATCGCGTGGGATAGAGTTCTGGAAAGTAGACCGCATATCCGGCATGCATCCCGAGGGTGAAGAATCCAAAGACCGGTAGCGTGAGACTCAAGGCCAGGGCAGATGCGTTGTTGGCGATCAATCCCTTAAACAAGAAGATCATCAGTAGAAAGGCCAGGGCATGATAGAGGATGAAGGCCTTCTTGCGTCCCAGGTAAGTGGAGATTGACCCGAAGAAGACAAGTCCCAGTCCTCCCCCGATGGTATTGAGTGCCATGCTGAGCAT
>JAYGDG010000212.1:0-2507 GCA_046583015.1 Pirellulaceae bacterium
TGAATGTGCAGGTTTAATCATGAGCAGTTTCCTGGCAGGCGATTGTTTCGTGCTGGATATATTCTACCGGAAGTTTGTCCAGCTGGACCAGTTACTCACCATTGGTCCCGTAAAACAGGGGAATTTCAGTAGCCGATCCACGACCAGGCGGTTGGGCCAGAAATCAGATCACGAGAGAGCATTTGGCGACTGCCAGCCGACCGACAGGGCCGCGCAAGAAAACTCTTCCCAAAGCGTTTAAGACAACATGTTATGGAGCTGTTTGGTGAGTACGCCCAGGAGGTCTATGACAAACGCAGACGGATAGGCAAATCTTATAACAGTTTTACTTGCCGGGAAACGCGTTTGGTGAAATATCCAGTGGCTTCAGAAAGATTCGTTCTGGTGGTTTTTTCAGAAGCTCACCATTTTTTTGAGATTTCTGGGACAGCCGTTTCCACTCGGGATCATTGAGGAAAGTTTTCCAGTTACTCTCCGCCTGTTCGCGGTTTTCATGCCGGATCATGTAGATCAGGGTGTTTTGACGTTCCGGCAGGTCAAAGGGTGTCCAGTAACTGACATTTTTGATGCCGTGTTTCACAAACAGCTTAGTGGTATGGTCGCGAAAGCGAGCATTGAGGGCTGCCAGTTTGCCTTCGTTGCAGGTGTACGTCCGCAGTTCGTACACGCCGTCCAGTTGGTCAAACGCATTAACAAACTTTTCTGAATACTCGTTCTCGGTCATGAAAATACTGGTTGGCTTCTCAGCAAGTAGACCACGAAATATGGGCATATCCAAAACCTTTTGCCACTCACGGTCATTTGTGAAATGAGTCCAATTCGCGTAAGCACCGTACCGCGAGGGGTGCTTGAGCACGTAAACGATACGCCGCTTCTGTCGAGTTGTACCGTCGCTAGGGACCCAGTAGCCTAGTGTTTCCATATTGTGTCTGGCAAAGATGCGATCGGTATACTCACGAAAGCGAGTGATGAGATGTTGGAAACGGTGTTCGTTGGCCTTGTAGATCCGCAGCTCGTAAATTGGACCCTGCCGAAGACGTTTGTCCGTAACCAATTCACGCCGCTTCTCGGTCGCATCGAGCCCAGCATGCAATCCCAGGGCGACGTCCAACGGCGCTTTACATATCCATGCCATGTCGTCGGAAATGCGATTGCTGGCATCGTGTCCGCCAACAAAGAGTTTATTGTCTCCAAACGGGGAAAGACAGAACGCTCGCGGGGATACCAACGCGAGTTTTCCAGGCGCATAGGCGTTGTTGACTTCATGCACCGAGTAGCTCTGGTCGGCTTTGCGGATGGCGTACAGCGCGCCGCTATATAGCCGGCTGCCAGGCCAACGCAGGTGATTCTTGCCGGCGAGATTCCCTTGAAAGCCAATCAGGTGTACCAGTTCTCCCGTCTTTGGGTGTCGAACCGGATAGATCATGTTGTGCGCGCCCAACGTGTAAGTCACTTCGACATTCAGGTGTTTACTCATCAGGTCCATCATGCTGGCTTCGTCGTGCATGGTGTATCCCCCTTTGCCATCGGGGTCGAGGCGTTTCACCTGACTGGTCGAACGTCCTCCCGGAGCCCAAAGAAATAGAATCGACTGACCGGGACCGTTTGGATGCTTGATCGCCGTTAGCCCACGAATACCGCCGACATCGGTATCGACGTCGTCAGCCAGACGCAACAGTTCGGTGTAGCTGGGACGCGGACCGTCGTTGCGACGAAAGATTGCGTCGTCCACGGAGAACAGCAACGAACCATTGGCTTGTACGATGCCGAGAGGGCGCGTCTTGACGCTACCAACTTCCGGAAAGGGATACTCCAGAATCGTTTCCCAGCGAATTTTGCCCGGCAGTGCAGGGTCGTAGACCCCTGAAACCACGCCAGGATTGCCCAACAATAGAATAAGCCGCTCCACCCCCGTCACCTTGTCCCGATAGACTTCCATGTCGCGTGGAACCCAGCGGATGCCGCCAGTATTTGCTCCATGGCGCACGATGGTGTGATTCCATTTGTCATTGGTATCGTCGCGGACCCAGGTGGAAACAGCGCCGCCTCGTTCGAATGTCGCCCCTGCAGCCATCACTAATAGGTTGACTGGTTTGGGTAGTGGCTTACCGTCTGCACCATAAGAAAATGTGACAGACTTGAGGATGTTACCTTTCATGTAACGCAGGCCGTAACCGTTGGTCGAACCCATCTCAAGATCGACTTGCCAGGTTCCGTCGGACTTATCCAGACGCAGCACTTGAGCAGATTGTTTCTGAGCATCCGGTGGAATCACCCAATGCGCGTCCATCCAATATCCGTTGGCCGCGTACAGTTTCCCGTGATGCGACACAATGTGCATGATCTCGCTTCCGCCCGCATAGGCCCCGTTTTCATCCCGATAACCGGCATCATAGCTAAGTGACCACCGCAAAGGTTCATGGGCTCGAGCAGAATTCACGGCACAAACAGCAATGATCGTCACCAAAAACAAGCTCAGTAATGGCTGAGGATTGCTTGTTTCAGTG
>JAYGDG010000654.1:0-4402 GCA_046583015.1 Pirellulaceae bacterium
GCCTATTTCCTGCACTACTATAGTGAAACCAATAACCGTCACGTAGTTCATCTACAGGCTGAAGCTCTTAGCACATTGCAGAATTACGACTGGCCTGGCAACGTGCGAGAACTGCAGAATTACGTAGAACGGGCTGTCGTAATGGCCGAAAGTGATGAAATGACACTAGAATTATTACCTGCGGATGTGCTTGGAGAAAAACCAGCACGTGGTCCGCGCAGCGAAGGTTCCGACCTGGATACACTGACCCAAGATGTCGTTCATCATGGTCTAACGTCCGATGACGACAACGAAGACGGGCTCTACACCAAAATCGTTAGTCGTGTCGAACGGGAATTGATTTACCAGGTCATGCAATCCTGTAACAACGTCCAAACCAAGGCAGCCTCACGGCTGGGCATTAACCGTAATACGCTACACAAAAAGCTCAAAGAATATGATTTTGAAAAATAGTCCCTGCAACTCCATTTCCTGACGTTCACTTTAGTTCCCTGGTTTACGGCTCTGACCATGTCCGCATTAACCAATATCACGAGCTGGCTTTCACATGTCAGTGAGACCTGTTTTACAGCCTGTTATATTCTCGTGCTGGTGCTGGAAGTCTCGCGGCTGTTTTTTAGGATCGCTGTCCGTCATGCACTGATTCTGTTAGTCACATCTGCTGGACTGTTTGCTCACATTGTCTGGTTTTGCCTCTCCACTCGGACACCAGAAACAACGCCCCTGGCCAGCTGGTACGGCTGGTGCATGTTGATCGCTCTGGCAATCGCTTTTGTCTATTTACTTGTTCGCATTCGTTATCCCGACAAATCAGTCGGCTTGTTCTTGTTGCCACTCGTGCTGGCGCTGATTGCTACTGCCCTGATATTTCTTCGCAACCAGGAACCATTTGTCACTGATGCTATTCTGAGTTTTTGGTCTATTTTACATCTGTCAGCCCTGTTGATCGGGTCGATTGCGGCCTCCCTGGGGTTTGTCGCTGGCATTATGTACCTGGTGCAAGCCTTTCGGTTAAAGCGCAAGCTACCGCCGCGCCAAGGTTTGCTGCTGCCCAGCCTGGAGCGGTTGCAGTGGTACAACTACGTGCTACTTACCACATCGACTGGCTTGCTCGCCATCGGTTTGTTGGCTGGCATTATTCGCAAGGCCAGTCTGCTTGCCATCTCAGAAAGCGATATCTCCTGGGATCCCATGGTGGTCATTTCCTCAGGAATCCTCCTGCTCTGGCTAATTATCACTGGTCTCTTTGAGTATTTTTATAAACCTGCTCGCCAGGGTCGCAAGGTTGCTTACTTAACCGTCACCAGCTTCCTGATCCTGGGAGCGGTCATGGCCCTCGTCTTCACAACACAACACGCCGTAGATCTCAACAAGTCAAGTTCAGCATCCCAAGTAAGCAGTCAGGGGGGGAATGTATGAACTTCCAGATTGTCGGCTGCAGCCACCACACAAGTTCATTGCAGTTGCGAGAGCAACTTGCCTTTTCGTCTGATGACACACGACTGGCGTTGCGTCAATTAAGAGAACAATTCCCGCAGTCTGAGGTTGTGCTGCTGTCGACATGCAATCGGGTGGAATTGTATACCGGTTCCACAGACGGCGACCTGTGTCCCTCGCCACGTGAAATCACTGAATTCATTGCAGACTTTCATGGACTGAATGCTGTCCAGTTGTTTGCCGAACTCTTTGATCATTCGGGCGAAGAAGCTGTCCAACATCTATTTGCGACCGCGGCCAGTCTTGACAGCATGGTAGTCGGTGAACCGCAAATCCTGGCACAGGTTAAACATGCCTATGAAATGGCTACCGGCGACAACTGCACCGGCCCTTTAACTCATGGTGTCTTTCAAGCGGCCATGCGAGTCGCTAAACGGGTAGCCAGTGAGACAACCATTCATCAGCGACGAACCAGTATCGCCAGCGTTGCTATTAATGAGTTTTCCAGTCGGTTCTTCGACCGCTATGACGACAAACATATTCTTGTTATTGGTGCTGGAGAAATCGGCTCTGAAACCCTCCAGTATCTACTTGATCAGGGTGCCAAAGACATTACGGTTATCAATCGCAACTGGGATCGCGCTCAGTCGCTCGCAGAGAACATCGGGGCAACGGCGCAACCGTGGGAACAGTTAAGTAAGCTGCTCAGCGCAGCAGATTTAGTGGTTAGCACAACAGCTGCGACAGAACATATTGTCACTGCAGAGCAGTTTGAGAAGTTGCATCCGTTACGTCATCAGCGGACGCTCTTGATACTCGACTTGGCCGTGCCACGTGACTTCGATCCAGCGATTGCAGATTTTCTGGGCGTCTATCTCTACTCGATTGATGATCTCCAGGGTGTTTGCCAGGAGAATCGCCAGGCCAGGGAACGAGAATGGCCCAAAGCCCAACAGATTATTCATGACGAAGCAGTTCGCTTTATGGCCGATGCACGCCACCGCTCAACAAGCCCCTGGATCCATCAGTTAAAAACCCAGGCAGACTCTCAAAAAGAAAAAGAGCTGCTGAGGCTGTTCAATAAGCTCGAACAGCTTGATGAAGCAACACGTGACGAAATTCGACAATCTTTTGATCGGCTGACCAACAAGCTTTTGCATCCGCCCCTGGAATCCCTGCGGCACGACACAACCCAAGGTGGCCAGCATGGCTTGTTAGATGCCTTGAAACGGCTTTTCCAACTTCGCGACTAAACTTCCGATGGACCCGACAACCTTCTAGGTGTCGCTCTCTTCTTCATCTTCCCACTCATCTTCATCCTGCCAGCTTTCGTCAACTTCTTCTTCCTCCTCCTCGTCGTCGTCACCATCAACCTCTTCCCACTCGTCTTCGTCCTCCCACTCCTCCTCCTCTAAGTCCTCGTCGTCCGATTCGTCCTCGTCGTAGCTATCGTCTTCTGATTCTTTGTCCTTTGTATCATCCCATTGCTCGTCGGACACCTCCTCTTTGTCCGCGGTATCTCCACCTGTCCCAGTGGTCACTGTTGCATCCTCGACCAAATCATCCCCACAGGCAAACGTATCCGCCGCCAGCAATTCTTCAATACTATCCAAGCCAAACTGTTGCAAGAAGCGTTTCGTCGTGCCATACAAATAAGGCCGCCCCAATTCCTCGCTGCGGCCCCGAATACGGACTAAGTCTCGCTCCATAAGTTGCCGGAGCATCTCACCACAACTAACACCCCGGATGGCTTCAACTTGTATCCGTAATACAGGTTGCCGATGTGCAACCACGGCCAAAGTCTCCATCGCCGGAGCCGACAGACGAATCCCCGCTTGTCCTGCTCCCAGGCGTTTCAACCAGCGACCAAACTGCCAGTGTGTGACCAATTGATATCCGCCCGCTACTCGTTCCACGCGCAAGACACTCTGTTCATCCTGATATAACTGGTTCAACTGCTGAATAAGCGTGCGGGCCTCTGTGCCATCCTCTAGATCCGCATAGTCGCTTAACTTGCGACTATTGAGAGACTCCCGGGAAAGAAACAAGACCGCTTCCAGCCTCGCCAATCGATGGTTTCGCTGGCCACCAGTAAACTCCCCATAACTGGTAGCAACATTCGGCGAAGTCGCATCGCTCGACAGGCGATTGAGCGACGGATTGTGAATATAACTGCGAGAACTAAGCGCCCGGGCAACCCGGTAACGAGTCGCCGTCGACCCCAGTTGAATAGCAGGTATCGTTGATCGAGTTCTCATGAATCCGCCTGGACCAATTTACTTATTGCACGAACTGTTCTAACAATTAACACTAACCTTGTCTGTAATTGTGTGCCCATTTACCGCTTACTTCAATAGCGATTCACCGTACTGTTGGTTGCCAAATCTGCCGGCTAAATACAAAATGTTCTTGTGCTCCTGTCTGTAAACAAAAGCGATGCCACAATATATGCCTTTCATCTATCTTGACAATAACGCCACGACGCCTGTCGATCCACTGGTTCTAGATGCCATGCGGGACTGCTATCAAATAAACTCGGCAAATCCAGCCAGCCAGCATCAACTGGGAAACCAGGCCCGCCGTCTCCTTGAAGATGCTAGAGACTCCATTGCTTCGACACTTGGAACTAACATTAGACATGGTGACGGCGACTTACTAGTTTTCACCAGTGGCGCCACCGAATCAAACAACCTGGCCCTGAGGGGACTTGCTGGCCCACAACCAGGAAAAATTGTTACGTCAACCATTGAACATCCCAGCCTGTTAGGCCCCGCTGAATACTTAAAGCAAGCAAACTGGGACTTGCAGCAAATATCTGTCGATTCAGCTGGTCTTGTTGACTTGGATCATGCAGCAACACTTATCACGCCAGACACCCGCCTGGTCAGTGTTATGCTGGGCAACCATGAAACCGGGGCACTTCAGCCACTGAAAGAAATTAGTGCCCTTTGTTGTTCTGCAGGAG
>JAYGDG010000662.1:0-7483 GCA_046583015.1 Pirellulaceae bacterium
ATGAGCAACCGGGGCAATTAGCGATGGTCCTGTGAGGGGTTTCCATCAAGCAGCAGGAGCAAGGAAAATAAGAGCGCGGATCATCATAGGTGAGGTCACCAATTGCCGTCAAGATAATCCAACCAGCAACGCCAAGTAGAACCCAACTAAATAACTGGAGACGTTACTTTTTACGTTCAAAGCGGAAGATTGTCTTGCCAGTTGCCGTGGCGATCATGTAGTAGACTTCACCATTTTCATCCTGGCCGAAGGCGAGTACGGGAATGCCAGTGGATGGGATTCGCACGTTCTCGATTACCTTTTTCGCTTTCTCGTCGTACTTGAGCGCCCAGATTTTTCCGCTCACGTAATCACCATAAATATAGTAACCGGCCAGTTCCGGTAACTTCTTGCCCCGGTAGACGTGGCCACCGGTGATCGACTTGCCAACCCGGTGGTCGTATTCCCAGAGTGGATTGACCGGTTTGTCCGGGTTGGTTGCGGCGGCATTTCCGAAGCCGTAACTTGCTTCTCGGATGCTCCATCCATAGTTTGCACCCCGCTTGATGATGTTGATTTCTTCCCACAGGTCCTGGCCAACATCGGCAGACCAGATCAGTCCCGTTTGCCGGTCAATTGACAACCGCCAGATATTTCGCAGCCCGTAAGCATAGATTTCGGGTTTGGCATCGGGCCGATCCAGAAATGGATTGTCCTTGGGGATGCCGTAGTTGCGACCTTCCGCTTTCTGATTTATGTCGATACGGAGCATCGATCCCATCCAGGTTTTAAGGTTCTGTCCATGGCCGGTAGGATCGTTGCGACCACCGCCGTCACCGAGGGCCAGGTAGAGGTACCCGTCCCGTCCGAAAACCATCGGGCCACCGTTGTGATTGGCGAACGGTTGTGGGATGACCATGATGATCTCTTCACTGGCCGGATCACCCCGGTTGGGATTGTCCGCGGAACGTTTGAACCGCGAGAGGTAGGCGGTACGCGGTTTCTTGACGGTGTTATAGTAAACGTAAATCTCACCATTGGTTTTGTAGTTGGGGTGGATGGCCATGCCCAGCAGGCCTTCTTCGTTGTCCTTGGCCCAGTCATGGACTCGATCACGCAAATCGAGATACATGGAAGTCGATTTAACGTCCGCGTGATTGTCAAAAACATGAATCATGCCACTTTGAGTGCCCACGAAAAGACGGTTTGTCCCGTCTCCAGCATGGATCATCTCAATTGGACGAAGTTGTTTAATCTTGCCATTCTCGTCAACGCCTTGCCAGCCCTCCCACTTTAACTGGGGAAACGCTTCCACGGCTTGCAATGGCAATTCACGATCTACCGGATCGGGAACTAACCCATTGGCGGCCAACGTGCGCAACTTGATGTTGCGGAAAGCGACCGCATTCCCATGATCTTGCAGACAGATGTGTCCTTGTTTCGCTTTACCGAACCCGGCAAAGCTGGCGAACTTGCTCTTGGCAACCCGCTCGTTCCATTCCTTGTTCCCTTTTTGGAAGTAATAATAGCTGACGCCGTTGAGTGCCACTTCGGATTGCTTGTCACTGATGCGCAGGTAGAGGTGATTCCATTGACCCGCTGGTCGAGTTGCATCCGAAATCTCTGGGCTGGTAAAGCCCACTTGTTGTTCAAAGAACTTGGCCCAGTTAGGTTTAACCGGATGATACAGCTGGTAAAGCCAGCCCGCTTTCTGTGGATCCCGTCCATCGACGTTATCTTGAATCTGAATCTCTGGACCAGATTGCCAGGGGTACTGCGCCTGCTCGGTAACGTGAAACATGATCCCGCTGTTGCCAGCCTTGGAAATCCGATATTCCAGGGACAGCTCAAAGTGACCATACTGTTTGACGCTCACCAGGTCTCCGGCACCTTTCTTAGTCCAGGTGAGGGTGCCGTTTTTCACAGTCCAACCATCGCTGATTTTTTGACTGCGATAATTGCGCCAACCAGCGGTTGTCTTGCCATCGAAGATCAAGGTCCAGCCACCACGACGCTCCGCTTCCGACAACTGGTTAAGAGGGATTTCGGCCCGCACGGGGAGCCCGCAGCTCGTCAGCACAACCAATGTCAACAGACCAACAGCAATTCGCGTCATCTCTCTTGTCGCCTTACGTAAAGTCTTCGATTAGCCAGGTGGACCCAGAGGTAAATATTGTAGAGTGTCCGCGGAGAGAATTCACCCGGGTAAAGCGGCTGAAAGTGGGCTTAACAACGGGTTTTGAGAGGTTTTTCTACCAGCCTTTTTTGCCTTTTTAGGACTACGATCTAATCGTCAGCCGTGTATTTTCGGTCCAAGTGGGTATAGCCTCCGTCAACAAAGATAATCTGCCCCGTGGTATGGCCGGAACGCGGTGAGGCCAGGAATACCACCATGTCAGCAATCTCCTGGGTCGTGGTAAAGCGTTGCTGAAATGGGATCAATCGTTCGATCTGTTGCTTTGCCTGCTCTGGATTGTCCGTTTCGTTCAGGATCCTGTCGTAAAGGGGAGTCCATGTCTCCGCAGGTAACACCGTGTTGACTCGAATGGAGTCAGCTGCCAGGTCGACGGCCCACTCACGTGTCAGACCGTTGATACCTCCCTTGGCCGCCGCATAACCGGAGGTATTGCCCTGGCCAGTAATACTGACTTTGGATCCAATGTTGATAATCGACCCACAACTCTTGCGCAGTTCTGCCAGCGCGTAATGGACGATTGCGTAATAGTGAATCAGGTTGCGCTGTAATGATTCTACAAACGCTGCGGGCCCTGCCTCCAGGTCAATGCCGTCATTCACTCCCGCATTGTTGATCACGATATCAATCCGGCCCAAGTTGGCTACCGTTTGTTCGACCACCCGCTGACAAACGGACACATCACTCAAGTCACCTTGAATAAAGATACACTGTTGCCCCTTCTCAGCGTATTCTGCTTCCAGGGCCTCACCCTCTGCCGTGCTGCGGTTGACATTGGCTACTTGGGCGCCCTCGGCCAGGAAAGTACGGACAACCGCTTCACCAATCCCCTTGGAACCCCCGGTCACGAGTACCACTTTGTCCTGTAATTGAAGGTCCATGCTCTGGCAGTCCAGCGAAGCGGTTGGAGGTCATATTGTTCGGAAGATCCTACTGCCACGATCCATGTGGAGAACTCCAAGTTAGCATGCGGGCTGGCGATTGTCATCCAGATCACCCAGGGATCTCCGGGATTGCCAAGGGAAAAAGTGCAGGATCCTCTTGCCTCCCAGAATCAAGGCTGCCACGATACGTTCAACAGGATAGTCACGGACCCTAACCGGCTTCGTTGCCAGGAGTGTCTCCTTCATGATGAATCAATCGCTTAGCTGGCAGCTTGGCAGACTTCACCATCTCGGTGTGACAGTCTCTGATATCGAACGGTCGATCGAGTTTTATCGGGATACCCTGGGGATGGAACTGGTAGGAAGACGACCTTGTGTGGAAGAAGAATATGTTGCCACGCAGACCGGTTACAAGGGAGTGCAATTGAGTGTTGCTTCCTTTCGTGTTTCCCCGGACAGTCCACAAACCCTGGAAGTTGTCCAGTATTTGAACTGCCCGGATGATCCCGTGGACCAGGCAACGAACCGACCTGGCAATACCCACCTTTGTATCCTGGTTGATGACCTGCAGAGTGCTTTTGATGAACTCAGTCAACAGGGAGTTAAGTTCAAGTCTGATCCGGTACCGATTACTGCTGGACCGAACGAGGGTGGCCTGGTTGTTTACTTTTATGACCCGGATGGTTATCCGCTGGAGTTGTTCCAACCGGCCAATTGAGTCAAATCATCAAGACCCCGCGTAACAGCCGTTGATCAACGCTTTAGGAGAAATAGCTCGATGGCTTTGGCAGACCAGGGGATGTTTGACCTGACCGGCAAAGTGGTCCTCGTGACCGGAGGGGCCCAGGGACTGGGGAAAGCGATCGCAGCAGCATGCGCACAGCAGGGGGCGGCTGTCATGATTGTTGATATTGAAGATCAGTTGGCCCAGCAAGTTGCTAGTGAAATTCAACAGGAAACGGAGCAGCCTGTTGCTGCTCATTGCTGTGATGTGCGCAGTGCCGAGCAGGTACAGCAACTGGTAGAGACGCTGATTGCCCAACACGGCCAGATCGACGTGCTGGTAAATAATGCCGGGGTCCATCGGCGAGTTGATCCGCTCGACATTTCCCCGGCCGACGTACAGGCGATTTTCGAGGTGAACCTGGTCGGCTGCCTCAATATGGCCAGCGCTGTCGGGAAGATCATGATACAGCAGCAGGCCGGCAGCATCATCAATATTTCCGCTCTCGGGGGGGGCGTGATGGGCCTGGGACGAGGCGGTTCGGTTTATGGAATTACCAAGGGAGGATTGATCTCGCTGACTCGTGACCTGGCCGCGGAGTGGGGGCGGCATGGAATTCGTGTCAATGCGCTCGCGCCCGGCTGGATCGAAACTCCCATGACGAGAGAATTGCAGAACGATACGGCACGCTCGGCCAAGGTCGTGGAACGCGTCCCTTTAGGCCGTTGGGGCAAGCCAGACGACGTGGCTGGAGCCGTGGTTTTCCTGGCCAGTGATGCTTCTCGATATATTACCGGGCATACCATTCCCATCGACGGGGGTGCTGCCAACGTGATCGCCCTGGACCAGGATTAAAGATGACAACATGCCGCATTCAACAACTTGAGATTCCCCCGGATTTGCTAGGACCGCTGCAGGAATATACGGAGGATCTAGCCGACCACCAGGCGCTGGAAGAGGCGATCAGCCAGCAGGGATATGTCGTGTTACGAGCGGCCCTGGATCGGACCGCGGTGTTGGCTGCCCGCGAGGAAGTCATGACGCGTTTGCACGAGGTGGGAGAGATTGGTACACCACCGATGGACGGGATTGCGACGGGGACCAGCCAGCGCCGGGAAACGGCTGGTGATTTAGGTGAATTCTGGAGATCGGTGAACCAGGGAACGGCTCTGCGAGCAGTCACGCATGGCAGCCAGCTTAACCAACTGGTGGAATCGGTACTCGGGGAACCTGCTCGTCCTCACGACCTGATGTATCTGCGACCAGTGACCGTCGGAAACTGCACCGATTTACATTACGACTATCCGTTCTTTGCCGGCAGTTCCGAGCGGATTCATACGGCCTGGATTCCGTTGGGTGATGTTTCTCTTGCTGACGGGCCACTGGCGGTTGTCGAAGACTCGCAGCACTTTGGGGATTTGCTCGATCCCATTCGTGAACACGATTACCAGCGGGATCGTTCCAACGAGGCCATTCAACAGGCGGCTTACGGAAAACAGAATCAAGTTCACCCGCTGACATTCTGTCGCCAGCGAGATACTCGTTTGCTCAGTAGCGATTTTCAGGCAGGCGACGTATTAATTTTTAGCATGTTCACGCTGCACGGTTCCCTGGAAAATAACTCACCGGCCGGCCAGGTTCGCTTGTCATGTGATGTTCGTTACCAGCCGGCCGCTGATCCGGCTGTCGATGGCCGCTACTTTGGCCCTTCCCCGACGGGCTCCAAGGGGGGTGGCTATGCCGACATGCGTGGCGCTCGACCACTGGCAGACAGCTAGTCCAGCGAAATGATTTGGCCCGTAGCTGCTGACTCTTCGGCTGCCAGGCAAGCACCGGGCATTTACCAGGACACTTATTGCTCTCAGGCAATCACGTCCCAGACAGGTTCACCGTCCAGGGCAATGTGGACAGGATTGCCCGATCGATCACGAATGATCATTTTTGGGTCTAAGCCGAGCAATTGGTAGATGGTTGCCACATAATCAGCCGAAGAGACAGGGCCGTCAATTGGCCAGCCACCTTGATTATCGCTTTTCCCGTAGACCATGCCCCGTTTTACGCCACCTCCGGTTAGCAGGATAAAACCGCATTGGGTCCAGTGGTCACGGCCCCCGTTGGGTTTTACCTTCGGCGTTCGACCCATTTCCCCCATCACGATCACGAGAGTCGAATCGAGTAAACCACGCTGTTCCAGATCAGTAATCAGGGCACTGTAATTCTGGTCCAGTGTCGGCAAGTTGAAGTTTTTCAACAGCTCAAAATTATTGCCGTGAGTGTCCCACTGTCCGGCACCAATACCACCATTGATTTGAGATTCGGTTGTGACGCCGACAAATCGAGTGCCCGCTTCGACCAGTCGTCGGGCAGCCAGCATGCAGGACCCAAAGAGATTGCGGCCATAACGATTCCGCACTTTTTCCGGTTCCTGGGAGAGGTCAAAAGCCTGTCTTGTCTTGGAAGAAGTTAACAGCTGAAAGGCCTCTTGCTTGTGGTGCTTGAGATCCATGACCGAAGTAGAAGTTTCCAGATGCCGCACGCTGTCGTCGAATTTTTCCAGCAGGCTGCGACGGTTGGCCATTCGCTGGAGGTTGACATCAGGCAGTGTCTCGAGTCCGGAGAGGATGGGCGCAGCAATGGGCACCGCGGGATTAATGTGAGAGTTGCGTCCTTCGGTTTCGGTAAACGTTGGTGAGTAAGAGGTGAACATGGGATCAAAGCGATTGCCCAGGAACCCGCCGTAGGGGCCAGCTCGATATTTTCCCTGGCTGTGGCCTGGATGCGTTGGCATCCAAATATAGGAAGGTACGTCCCGGGAACGAATGCCCGCGTATTGCATCACCGAACCGATGCTGGGGTGATCGGTCGGCTTGGCAACGTTGTTCACGATCACTGGTCCGCTGTATCCAGTCAGCATGTTGTACGGGCTGTGCGTGTTGTACAAATGAGTGTGCGTGCGGATCAGCGTGGAGTGGTGCATCAGGCTGGCCGTCTTGGGTAAGTGTTCACAAACATGCAGTCCTGGAATGCTCGATGCGATCGGTTTGAACTCACCGCGGATTTCAGTCGGCGCGTCCGGCTTCATGTCGAACATGTCGATATGACTTGGCCCGCCAATCAGATTGACCAGGATGATTGACTTGGTGGGCCGGTCCTCTGCTGCCGAGCCAGCTTCACTTGCCCGTATCATGTCCGGGAGACTGAGTCCGAGAGCCGAGATGGCTCCTGCCTGCAACACCTCACGTCGGGTGAGCTTGTCGCACAGTTGGGATCCGCGTCCTAGCAGTCGTAACATGATCTGCTCCCACACTGTTGACGAATCAATTACTTAAAGTCAGTTATACTCTATTGATTCCCGGTGGCCTCGGCAACGGCATTCCCGGTTTTAACCAGGCAATCGACGGGAGTAGATCCAGTTTCTTTTGCTGCTTGCGACAGCAAACCAACGCATGGTAGGTTGACGAGACAATTTTAGCCGCGATTGGTCGAATAATCAGGAGCTGCATCATGCTGCAAGTTATCGAACTCACAGGCACCCCGTATGAAATGGGTTTGCAGCATGGCGAGCAGTTGAGGGACCAGGTCCGCGGGCTGGCAGAGGAACGTTACGAAATTGCCTGCCAGTTTTCCCGGCTTCGGGGTGTTGAGACGACGCGGGAAGAGTGTGTGAAACTGGCACAAGTTCATCTGCAGTTGCACCAGCAG
>JAYGDG010000703.1:0-4035 GCA_046583015.1 Pirellulaceae bacterium
AGGGCTGCCGAAGGCTGATCGACATCGCGACACTGTCCCCGCATGGCCCCGGGGAGATTGCCATGGTGATCCCACCCCTGGTGGAATGTCTGCACGAAGCGAACGCCACGCTCCGCCAAACGGCGTGCGATCAAGCAGTTAAAAGCATACGTACCGGGCCGGGTCACGGCCTTGCCATACATATCCAGAACATGTTGTGGCTCATCGGAAATATCCAGCAAGTCGGGAATCGACATCTGCATCCGGTAAGCCAGCTCGTACTGCGCGATCCGTGTTTCAATCTCAGGATCACCGATCTCGGCCAGTTTCAACCGGTTCAGTCGAGCAAGTCGGTCCAGCATCCGTCGCCGCATTTCCTGGCTCACGCCCTGCGGGTTTGAGATGTCGAGCACGGAGTCTCCCTGGTTACGAAACTTGACGCCCTGGTAGCGGGATGGCAGGAAGCCACTTCCCCAAAGCCGATCGTAGAGGGGCTGGCCTCCCGGTTTCCCTGTACCCCGAGAGGTCATGGCCACGAACGCCGGCAGGTCCTGGTTGATGCTTCCCAGGCCATAGCCCAGCCAGGAACCGATACTGGGTCTGCCCGGGATAATAGACCCGGTCTGCATCAGGGTGGCCGCCGGGTCATGGTTGATTGCCTCGGTGTAGACCGATCGGACCACGCAAAGGTCATCAACCATTTCCCCCAGGTGTGGCAAGACCTCGGAAAGCCAGGTACCACTCTCGCCGTGCTGCTTGAACTGAAAAGCACTGGGCGCGACCGGAAAGGAAGCCTGGGCACTGGTCATGGTCGTCTTGCGTTCGTCCGGGTAGACACTCCGCGGCACTTCCTGGCCGCGTTTATCCTGCAGGCCCGGCTTGTAGTCGTAAAGATCCATTTGCGCTGGACCGCCGGACTGGAATAGGTAAATCACGCGTTGCGCCCTGGGACGAAAGTGAGGCAAGGCAGCGATTCCACCGATCGCGTTACGCTGATGCGCATTGGGGTCCGCTGCAAACAGCGACTCGTTCAGCAAGGAAGCGAGGCCCATGGCCCCGAGCCCAGTGGCCATGCGACCCAGGAAATAGCGACGACTCAGCTGCCTCACAAAATCGGCTGTTTTATGCAAATCCTGTTTCATGGCTTACTCACCGCCTCATCCAGGTTCATGATGGTCGACGCCACGATAGCCATGGCAGCCAACTCCACCGGCTTCAGGTCCTTGCGATAAGGGGAAGCTCCCGTGACCAACAATTTCCTGGCCGCCTCCGGGGTAGCCGCAAACTCATCGTGGGTTTCCCGGTACAATTGCACCAGGATCTCCAGTTCCTGGGACGATGGTTCCCGCGTCAACAACAATCGAAAGCCATAACGCACCCGGTCCATGACCGAGGCACCTGTCTCTGACAGCATACGCTCCGCCATTTTTCGTGAACTTTCCACGAAGATACGGTTATTGAGCATCGTCAACGCTTGCAGTGGCGTGTTGGTGCGATCGGTCCGAGTGATACAGACTTCCCGTGCTGCCGCGTTAAAATTCATCATCGTGGGTGGCGGAATGGTCCGCCGCCAGTAGGTGTAGAGGCTGCGGCGATAAAGATCCTGTCCCTTTCCCTGCTTGTAGGTGTTATTGGAAATCGCCTTCCAAATCTTGGGGGGCATGTAAGGTTTAACCGAGGCACCACCTACCTTATCAACCAGCAGTCCGCTGGCTGCCAGTGCCTGGTCTCTCAAGGCAAAGCCACTTAAACGAAATCGCGGCCCGCGGGCCAGCAAACGGTTTTCAGGATCCCGCTTAAGCAACGCTGGCGAAATATGCGATCGCTGCTGGTAGGTGGCGCTTAACACGATCTTCTTGAGCAGCGATTTGACATCCCACTGATTCTCAATAAAATCTCGCGCCAAGTAATCGAGCAGCTTGGGATGAGAGGGGAGTTCCCCCTGGATCCCAAAATTCTCGCTCGTCTTAACCAGCCCGACACCGAACAGTTGCTGCCAAAAGCGATTAACCGCCACCCGCGCTGTCAGCGGGTTGTCTGGATGGACCAGCCATTGGGCCAATTGGTAACGGTTGCCAGGCCGACCGGCCGACTCAAAACTGATTGCCTCGGGAACATTGGGGAGCAGTCGCTGAGTCTTGTCTGGCTGGTTGTACTGGCCTCGTTTCAACAAGTAAGTTTCACGCGAGGTCTGCATTTCATGCATGATCATGAGTGTTTGCGGGGAACCTGCTTGCGGACGTTTCAAACCGTTGCCTGCCTCCTTTACCCGGGCCCGACTTAGCTTGACCGGATCCGGAACCAGGAACGCGTTCTGCTGTTTCGTCAGGTTTGGCCAACTGGCAGGAATCTGGACAAAGGGGGGACTGTTCCCATTATTGGGTCCCACGCCCCATTCCGGCACGTTATTGAAGTAGGCAAACAACTGGTAATAATCCTGTTGGGAAATCGGATCGAACTTGTGGTCATGACAGCGTGCACAACTAACCGTCAAGCCGAGAAAGGCTGTCCCAAAGGTGTCAACCCGATCCACTATGTTCTCGACATGCCATTCCGGCGGGATCGAGCCATCCTCGGAATTAATGCGGTGGTTGCGACAAAAGCCGGTCGCAATTTGATCGGTCAGCGTCGCCTTCGGCAACATGTCACCAGCCAGTTGCTCGACGATAAACCGGTCGTAGGGCTTGTTCGAGTTAAAGGCCATGATCACCCAGTCTCGCCAAACGTGGTGATAGCGGTACCGATCGTTCTGGTAACCATCGGTGTCGGCATAGCGCGACACTTCTAGCCAATTGACTGCCAGATGTTCTCCAAACGAGGGAGACTGCAACAATCGATCAACATATTGTTCCAGGGCAGCATCGGAGGGATCCTTCAACACCGGAGTCGTGTCCGACAGCGTCGGAGGAAGGCCCGTCAGATCGAGGCTGATGCGACGCAGCAGGGTAACCAGTTCAGCCCGCCCAGCAGGCTGCAGTCCCTCTTCTTGCAAGCGGGCCATCACGAACGGATCAATTTCATTACGCGGCCAGGAAGTGCCCGTGACCTTCGGGGGTTTAGCTGTGGCCAATGGCTCAAAAGACCAGTGCCCGGGATAGCGGGCACCTTCCTGCACCCATTGAACCAGCAGTTGCTTTTGTTTGCCATTAAGCTGATTATTGGCCGTGGGGGGCGGCATCTGCGTTTCGGCATCATCCGAAAGAATGCGTTCAATCAGTTCGCTTTCCGAGGGATTCCCAGCCGTCACGACCGTGGCTGCCGACTTGCCCTGGTCCAGGCGCAGTTTTGCTTTGCGATTCTTGGCATCCGGTCCGTGGCATTGAAAACAGGTCTCCGCCAGGATGGGCCGTATGTCCTGGCTAAAACGGACCGGCCTTTCGGCTGCCGTCGCAACGGCAGCCGGCAGCATGAGCAACATCAGCGCCCTGCGGTAATTCGAGTTTTTGCCGATCAATCTAGCCACGGTAGCCCATCCACTTGCAACCTAACCCAAAGCTCTCTGGGAGAGACGAACACCTCCCTAATTTACCACAAAAGACTCTGATTCAGGAGTCAAAGTAACCAAAGTCACCCACGCCAGCTGAGGTTTTTCCCGCTTCCTGGTTGTCCTTTGGTAAAACTGCCCGCCATAATCAGCAGATCTGAAACAAACAAACCGCAGGGCCCATTGGTAACTACATTTCATGCGCACCTTCTTACTTCTTTCGATGACCGTCTCGTTGACGCTTGCTGTCTCGGATTTTAGCCGCGGCAATGACCTTCCGCGGGCGCGACCCAGGCAACTCAATGTCTCTGCCCGAACACTAGGGCAAGGCGTCCAACTGTTTCGCAGCGCCATCGAGAAAGACGAGCTACGCAACGTGGAACTGATGGTGCTGCGCGACGGCCACATCATTCTGCACGAAGCCCTGGGCTGGCAAAACAAGGAAGCGGACCTGCCGCTGCCACGCAACACCCTTTTTCGGATGGCTTCTAACACCAAGGCCGTCATTGCCACGGGCGTGTTACTGTTGCAACAGGATGGCAAGTTGTCAGTGGACGATCCCATCGGCAAAT
>JAYGDG010000243.1:0-3771 GCA_046583015.1 Pirellulaceae bacterium
GGTGCCGGCAGCTTTTTTGATCCCAACAGCCTGACACGCAACAATACCTACATCACGCCTGACAATGACTTGGAGTATCGGCCGGAGACCTATTACTACACCGATGCGATTTCCGACAACGCGGTGAAGTACATTCGCGAGCATGATGCTAAGCAGCCGTTCTTTATGTACGTTGACTACACGGCAGCTCACTGGCCGATGCACGCGCTGGAAAAAGATATCGCCAAATATCATGGCGTTTACGACGCGGGTTGGGATGCGATTCGAGAAGCTCGCTATAAGAAAACCAGGTCAATCGGATTGATCAATGAAAATTGCAAGTTGTCCCCAGCTGTCAATGCAGGTTGGAAAAAAGAAACAGAGAAGGAATGGCGAGTCCGTTGCATGGAAGTTTACGCGGCGATGGTCGATTCCATGGACCAGGGAATTGGACGGATCACGGGCGAATTAAAGCGACGAGGACAGTTCGAGAACACGCTTGTCTTTTACATGCAGGACAATGGAGGTTGCGCGGAGAAGTATGGTTTGCGTGGTAACAACGGAAAAAATCTCAAGCCACGAGCAGCGATGGCCAAGGATGAACTGCAAACGTTGATGACTCCCAGGTATACGCGGGCTGGACTGCCTGTTCTAACCGGCCATGTCATGCCTGGGCCGGCAACCACTTCGATCGGTTACGATCAGCCCTGGGCCAATGTTTCCAATACACCGTTTCGTGAATATAAGCACTGGGTGCACGAAGGTGGCATCTCCACGCCGCTGGTGGTTCACTGGCCAGCTGGAATTTCAGCTACGAACCAGTTGCGCCGACAGCCAGGTCACCTGATTGACATCATGGCCACCTGTGTCGATGTTGCCGGGGCGAAGTATCCAAAACAGTACAAGGGGCAGACAATCAGACCGCTGGAAGGACGCAGCCTGGTTCCCGTGTTTGCCGGCAAGAAGATCGAGCGGGAATTCATCTTCTGGGAGCACGAGGGAAACTGCGCGATCCGCGTGGGAGACTGGAAACTGGTTCGCAAGGGAAATCAACGGACGGAAAAAATCGAGAACTGGGAACTGTATGACCTGTTGCAGGACCGCAGCGAACTTAATAACCTGGCAGCGAAAAATCCCGAGCTGGTTCAGAAACTTGCCGAGCAATGGGAAGCCTTTGCGCTGCACGCTCATGCAAAGCCATGGCCTGTTGCGAAGAAAAAATCGCCTCCCAAGAAGCCGAATAAACCCAAGAAGTCGTAATCAAATGACATGCTTCCATTCACGCAACGGGTGTCAGAAACAACATGACTGAACGTTTTTCGGTTTCAGAAGAACAGCTAAGCCAGTACCAGCAGGATGGTTTCCTGATCGTGGACCATCTTTTCGATGCCGAAGAGATGGGTTTGCTGCGAGACATTGCTCGCCAGGATTTGCAACTGGCCACCGAAGCCAAGCGACGGCGAGATGGTGGAAGCGGTGAAGCGAAGCTCACGGTCCGCAATGACCTGGGGGATGACATTTATAGTGCCATGGTGCGTTGCCACCGGATCACGGATCCGATGGAACAGTTTCTCGGTGGTGAGGTTTATCACTATCACTACAAGATGAACTTCAAGGAGCCACAGGTGGGTGGTGCCTGGGAATGGCACCAGGATTATGGTTACTGGTACAACAACGGGTGTCTCTATCCTCTCCTGGCCAGTTGTATGATCGCCGTGGATGAAGCAACTCAGGCGAACGGCTGTTTGCAGGTCTTGCGAGGATCCCATCACCTGGGACGACTCAATCATGGTCCGATTGGTGATCAGACCGGTGCTGACCAGGAGCAGGTCGAGATAGCTCGACAACAACTGGAACTGGTGCATTGTGAGCTTGAGCCCGGTTCGGTTGTTTTCTTTCACTGTAATTTGCTCCACTGTTCAGCACAGAACTGCAGTCCCGATCCGCGCTGGGCTTTGATCTGCTGTTACAACGCGGCCCGTAATAATCCTTACAAGGGGTCCCATCACCCGCGTTATTCTTTCCTGGAAAAATGGCCAGAAGCCCGCATTCGTGAGACGGGTCAGCGTCAACTGGCTGCCTTGCAAGCGGGTTCCTGAGCAAAAAACAGGTGCCAACCATTTGGGAAACCACTAGAATGTGAGTGTCACTTGCTACCAAAACAAGGAAGCTCTTCATGAAGACGCCTTTGGATGATTGGTTTGTCGAACACCGTTCCTTGACACGTCGCTATTTTCTCGGCTGTGGCAGCGCGGGCCTGGCAGCTCTCAGTTCGCTGCCCCTGTTGGGCGAGGATTTCAAGCAAGATCCGCAGCTGGAAAAGGCAATTGCCGGCCTGGAAAGTTACTTTACGAGCTTGCCCAGTTTTAAGGACGTATCACGAGGTAACCCGAAACCTCATTCACTGCCACCCGAGAAGCGAAAAGAAGTCGGCCTGACACGGGATACCTGGAAACTGGAAGTCATTGGTGATCCGGAGGCACCACCGCGACTGGGTACATCGTTGACTGCCAAAGAGAAGACAGCGTTTGGATTCAAGGACTTGATGAAGCTTGCCGAAACACGCGCGGTTCGTTTTCCCAAGGTCATGACTTGTCTGAATATTGGTTGTCCTTTGGGAATGGGTATCTGGGAAGGAGTTCCGCTGAGGGATGTTATCTGGTTGACCGAGCCGCGGGCCAATTTGCGGCGAGTCTTTTACTACGGTTACCACAATGACGACCCCAAGCAGCGTTTCCAGAGTTCACTGCCGATCGGGCGAGTCCTGGAGGATCCGTATGATCTTCCCCCAGTGATTCTTTGTTACAAGCTCAACGGACAATGGCTCTCGCCGCAGCGAGGTGCACCGGTTCGGATCATGATGCCGGAAGGTTACGGATTCAAGTGCATCAAGTGGCTTAGCCACATGGTCCTGTCAAATCGTTCTAACGCGAATGATACCTACGGCACGCAGAACAACGATGTGGATAGCCCGCTTAAGACGTTCTGTGCAACCTTGTCCTTTCCAGTGATGGCCAAGCCGAATCAGCCGATTCCGGTGACCGGTTGGGGGCAAGTGGGGATCTCCGGACTTAAGAAAGTCCAATTCTGGGTTCACAACAACGCTGAGAAACTGCCCGAGGGTGACCGGTATTTCACCAAGGCCCCCTGGCGTGACGCCACGATATTGCCTCCACCGGCAACCTGGGGTGGTAATCTTCCCGACGACAAGATCCCTGCAGCAACGCTCGGTTTTGATCCTGTGACCGGCAAGCCGAAAACCTGGCCCTTGCCGCTTAGCAGGGTACACTGGGCTACCTTGTTGCCCGGTTTGCCAGCAGGTGAATATACTTTTCGCTGTCGGACGATCGACAAGAACGGGATTGCTCAACCGCTGCCGCGACCATTTAACAAGTCAGGGCGGGCCACCATTGAGCAAAAACACCTGGTAGTGAAAGCCTGAACGCTCAGTCGTTTTCGCTGGCAATCGGCTGTGAATCGGGACGAACGTTGGTGACGCAGAGCAGCAGTCCCAGGGCTACGGTTGCCGGGCCGATGGCCGTTGCCCAAACTGGCACGGTTGACAGGGCGAGCAGTGTGACGGTTAACAGCGTTGTTCCCATTCCCAGCAGGTAGAGTCCGACACCAAGACGTCTGATGAGCTGCAACTGTCGGTGTTGTTGGAAGCGTTGTGCGAGAAAAAGTGTCAGGATGCCCAGTACGATGGCGTAGGCATGGCCAATTCTCAGCAGCCGTCTCACGAAGCCCTGGTACTGGTCCATTCCCCAGGGCGCCGGTAATGGTCCATCGAAA
>JAYGDG010000851.1:0-6645 GCA_046583015.1 Pirellulaceae bacterium
CTTGGCAGCGCTGACCGCGGCACTAGGAACCTCCACCCGATGGCTGCGAATCGCCTTCAACAACGCATAGGAAGTGTGTGGCATGTGGCAGTTGTAACACTTGCTGCCGGAGGAATCGGCTGCGTGGTGCGTATGTTCCGAAATCTGTTTTTCGAATTTCTGATGGCATTGCAGGCACGCATGGTTGCCATCCATGCGTGCTGACAATTGATCATTGGGCTTACTGTGGTGCATGGAGTGACAAGACAAGCAACCCATTCGGCGGTCTTCAGCCGCATCGGCATAGCAGGGAGAGTCGATCATTGCCAGGTATTCACGTCCGCCAACTCGCAAGGTCCCATCCTGCCAGAATGCTGACTTGGCTACCGTTTCGTTGAGTGACTCCGCCTCCTTATCGCCAAAGCGAAACAAGTGGAGAGTGTCTTCCAGGTCATCGCCGGGCCGATATCGCTGGCCCTGGTTGTGATGAGCAGCTTTTTCGTCCAGGAGGTATTTCTTACGGCCAGCACTGTGACAACTGCCACAAATCTGGCTCGACACAGTGGCTGAACACTTGGCTGGATTGACAATCTTCGTATCTTTTAACTCGGCCCCGTATGCCTGATAACGGGCCAGCGGGTTGCGATAGTGCTCCACATGGTCCTGTCCCGGCCCATGACAGGCCTCACAAGAGATGCCAAATTCTGTCACTTCTGTGAATAACTCATCTGCACTCCTGTCGCGCCCATTGAGAGCGTGACAGGCCACGCAGTTATCGTTCCAGACCTGCAAGCGGCGGCCACCATCTGGTGGACGAATAAAGACATCTTCGGCAGGCAACCATTCCTGTTCTTTAATGTCCCAGACCCAGGGCAATTGACTCATATCATTGCCGCGGTCAATACGAACCCAGTAGGCTTGAAAATGATGGGAGCCGGTCATCATGACGACCCGTCTGCGAGTGGTCATGGGATCTCCCGAAAGAGGATCTTCCTGTTTTTCTTGACGCAGATGTTCCCAGTCCGGACTTGGCATGGTCACCCAGAACTGATCACCTTGACGGGTCAAGTGAAACTCTCGACCGCGGGATTTCAAATGGATATCGTCGAAAGGAGCCAGCACCGTTTCGGGTGTCGGCAACTGGGTCATCGTGCGATGGTAGGTTTGGTGCCAGGAAGCATGTTCACGCGGATGACAACTGCGACAGGTCTGCGAAGAAACATACCCCTGTCCCGAAACACGTGGTGGTACCAGGTGTTTGATGGGAACTGCGGGATCGGTCAAATCCACGTGCTCTGGTCGAGTGCTGCGAGGTGGCACCAGGACAGCCACCCCCAGACAGATGATTACCACTACTACCGTAGTTAGTTTTACCGCCGGGCTAGCGCCAGGCAAGCGAACCAGCAGCGGCAACAGCGCAAAGCCTGCCACCAACAGGTAAACAATGAGTTCCCAATCCATCATGTTTCTCAGGATAACAGAACCAAACTATCAAAACACTATGGAATTCCACTGATTTCGATGAGCCACGGAAACCGGCCGGGCTGGTCTGCTGAAGCCACGACGGCCAGCTATTGGCTGAGTCGAGCCAGCCCACGGCGAGCTCGGCCATGTTGGGGGCTCAGTTGCAAACACAATTCGTAGGCTTTCCTGGCTCCACTTCCATCTCCCAGCAACCGTCGGGTTTCAGCAAGATAAAACCAGGCCCTCGCCGAATCGGGAACTAATCCTACAGCTCCCTCAAACTCCACCAGGGATTTTCTTACTTCGTTTCTGTTCCACATCAAGATGGCTTTTTCCAGTCGCATCAAACCCTCTTGCCGGGACGCTTTCTCTTTTTCACCACTGGCTTGATAGGCCATGTTCAGTTTTTCATGGACCCGCATATTCGCATCGACGAAACGACTCGATCGGTAACGTGTCGCTCGTTGCCAGACTTCGATGGCTTCCTCGGTTCTTCCCATTTCAGTTAAGGCTTCACCGGCCAGTGTGAGTGATTCCACAGATTCCCCGACTCGGACAAAAAAGGTCTCGCACTCAAGAAGTGCCTTGGCCGGTTCTTCATTGGCCAGTCGCAAGTAAATTAACCGCAAGGCACGATCTTCCTGCCAGGCTGCTTTTAACCCCACCAGGGAGAGATCGATGGCTTTTTGCAGGTTGCCTTGTTCTTCCACCAATAGGCTTTCAAAGAAAAACCGACCGTTGCCAATTCTCTGAAACCACTGGTCGTCCTGCTCTCGGGACAGGTCATGGGTCGTCAAACTGTCGGTAGCTCTCAAGACTCGCTCACGATGATATTCCGCTTTTCCTGTTTCACCTTTCATCTCATGAAGCCAGGATTTTAACTGGTGTATCCGTAGTCCATTCGGATAGCGTTGGAGCAGTTGTTCCAACAACTGAATCGCTTCCGTTTCTCGACCTGTCCGGCTTAACAACCTGGCTAAAGTCAGCTTGGCGATCGGTCTTTGCTTGGCATTACGCAGCGCTTGTTCCGCATGCTCAGGATCTTCCTGTCGCAAGTAGTTCAGACCAATTTGCAGCCAGGCATCTTCTTGCCATTCATGATGAGCCGTAATAACCTGCTGCAAATGATCCTGGGCCTCAGCCATCTTGCCAACTCGGCTTAAGCAAATTCCCTTGGCAAAGTGATCCTTGGGTCTTAAGGGACTAATCTGCTCAGCCTGCTCGTAACAAAAAAGAGCTTCCGGCAACAAGCCAAACGTTCGATAGACGGCAGCCAAGTCAAGCCAATCCTTGCGATGATTCGGACGATGCTCCGACTCCAGGCGACGAATATCTTCAACGGCCGTCGGATCGAGCACGTTCAAGCGAGTGACGGGCAATGGCTGAAGTTGATCCGTAGCGACCCAACCCAAGAGAACGGCTGTTGTCTCCGTAACAAGCAGCGCGATTAGTATCCATTGGAATCGAGTCATGGTTTTCCCGATCCACTAAGCCAGGCTGTAATCGGTATCACTGGTCCGGCTGCCGAAGTAGGGATTCGAAAACCACCGGCCACCACGTCCAACCGCCCGTCACCATCTAAATCTCCACAAGCGACACAGGCCATTTCAACTGGTTTGGTATCCAATCGCCATTGCCGCTGGAAACCCTGTTGTCCATCGTTTTCCAGCCAGACAATGCTGGGATGTTCTGGATTTCGCCAGTCATTCGACATACTTACCAGTACCACGTCCTGATCGTCATCCTGATCCAGATCTCCGGCAGCTGCTGCATAGGTGCCGCCAAGACGGGCAATACGATGTGATTTAAACTGCCAGTTTCCCTCGTTCTCGAGCCACACGCAGCCATGATACGGTTGCGGCCACTCATGTCCATATTCCAAGTTGTCTCCCTGGGAAAGCAGCAGATCGAGATCCCCATCCTGGTCCAAATCCGTCGCCACTAACCCGCCGCCACCCACATCGTAATTGTGAGTGAATTGTAATCGTCGTGGGCTAAAACCGCCCTGGCCGTCATTTTCCAGGCCCCACACTTCTTCTTCATCCTGGGTGACCACAGTCGCTACGTCCAAATCCCCGTCGGAATCAAAATCTCCCACGGGAACATGAACCGTACCCGGTCGGTCCAGTAAGTGGTGATCCAGAAAGCGAAAGCCACCCTGGTTCTCAAGCCACAGCACTTCGCCACGCGCATAGCCAAAGACCGCAACCACTAAGTCAACATCACCGTCCCCATCAAAATCACCCGGCTGCACATCGGCAACACGACGGACATCTGTCAATAATGAATGCGCTTGATATTCTCCGTCTTTTGCCTCTAGTAACACCACCGACCCAATCAAATTATCCGAGGGGAGCAGGTCGCCTAAAACAGAAACTACCACATCCAGATCTTGATCCCCATCAATATCAACAACCGTTGCATGGGCCGGAGCTCTCAGGTCTCTGCCGATCACTTCCCGTTCCCAACGGTTGTCTCCCCGGTTGTGATAAACGAGCACCTGGTTCGCAGCCGCATCACAGGCAAGCACTTCCGGCTTACCGTCCCCGTCAAGGTCGACAATCTGAACGTTGGTAATGCGAGCCGCGCGTCGCTGGGTTCCCTTCGACAATCCAGAAATAATCGCAGCTACCGGCAGGTCCTTAGCGGCAAGTTCAACGGTCGGCTGAATCGTAACGCGCGTCCAACGGATCGCTGTCGATTCCGGAGGGACAGGAATGCCGTCGGCAATTTCAGGCGGGCCTGCTGAACGGAATACAAACCACATGGCAACCAGCAGGCCCATGACCAGCGTTCCCAGCAGGCCTGTAAACCAACTACAACAAGGACCTGTTTCAGGTCGCTGCTGACTGGAATTGGATGGCTCGGCTGTCACCGGATCATTCATCGTAGAAGCACCTCTCCCTGGGCAATCAGCGATCGCATGGGATACCAGAACAATTAAACGTTTACCCCTGTATTATTCATTACTTGCGCAACATGAATCCACCCTGAAAGGCAAGAATCGGTTGCCAGAAAAGATTTTCGCACTGCCAGAGTAGGATCGTAGCGGTAACACGCACGGCGCGACCGGGAAGAGCCCAAACAACTGCTGCTGGGCAGGTTTTTCCAGTCCTGATATGATGAACGACCAGCAACTTTTCCACAACTGTCAGAGGACTCATTATCTGTGTCTGAATGCCTAGCCCCACGTCGACTGGGAACCACCGAGATCACGATTTCGCCAGTCGCCCTGGGCTGCTGGCCGATCGCCGGCATGACCAGTCTTGATGTCAATGATCGTGACAGCCTGGCCACCCTCGACGCCTGTCTCGACTCGGGTATCAACTTTCTTGACACTGCCTATTGTTATGGAGCCCAGGGAGAAAGCGAACGCCTCATTAGCCAAAGTCTCGCTAGTCGGCGAGACCAGGTGGTCATTGCCAGCAAGGGAGGAATCCACTGGAATGAGGCGGGCGAGCGTGTCGTCGATGGCAGGCCTGCCACCTTACATCGCCAGTGCGATGAAAGCCTGCAGCGTCTCAATACAGACCACGTGGAACTGCTCTACTTGCACGCACCCGATCCTCAAGTTCCGCTAACCGAGTCCGCCGGGGCATTGCGAGAGTTACTGGAGGCTGGCAAAACGCGTTCCGTGGGCGTCTCCAACTTTAGTGTTGAGCAGTTAGAAGAATTCCAAGCGGTCTGTCCGATTAGTGCCTTACAACCTCCGTACAACATGCTGCAACGACAGATTGAAGAAGACATCCTGCCCTGGTGTCGGCGCCATAATATTTCGGTCATCGTCTACTGGCCCCTCATGAAGGGACTGCTCGCTGGACGCTTACCCCGTACCCACCAGTTCCAGGAAGGGGATGGCCGTTTGAAGTACCCCATGTTTCAAGGTGAAGAATGGGAGAAAAACCAGGATTTCCTTGACCGCCTGAGAGCAATTGCCAAGGGAATCGGCAAAACAGTCGCACAGACGGTCATCAACTGGACGATCCATCAACCCGGAATCACCGCCGCCTTGTGTGGCGCCAAGCGTCCTTACCAAATTATCGAAACCAGCGGAGCGATGGGCTGGGAGCTGACCGCTGAGCAGCACAGTTTGATCGACGAGGCACTGCGCGAGCGCGGCCTGCCTGTCACCCGCGGTGCTGTCTAATCACCCGGCGGCAAGTGTTCGGTCGTCTCATCGTCATCTTGCAAGCGTTGTAAGAGTCGTCGAATGTCACCCGCTCCAAACCAGCTGACCAAGACCGCCATTACCAGGAAGACGGCAATAGTCACAATAAAGACGATTTTCCAGAGCAATATCCAGAACGTCATTCCGGTTCTCCTTCCGATTCCTGGTCCCAGTCGACAACTGAATCTTTAGCGGGTTGATCTGGGAAGAACAGGGAAACCACGACAAACACCAGGCAGGTGAGTATCACGCTACCAATGCCAATTTGTGCAGAGCTGAAAAATTCAGCCGCCTCGGTCCTACTAAACTCCCGGCCAACGCTGTGACCAGCCAGTTTTACCATTGGCACCCGGACCGGCTCTAATCCAAAAATTGCCGAGGCACCCGCGACCAGGGCACAATTCGCTCCAGCCGTACTGGCCCGTTTCCAATAGATTCCTCCGGCCAGCAACGCAAACGCGCCGGTAAAATAAATCGCGCCGGTAATCGCCATGTAGTCCCAGATCGCATCACCACCTTCGTAAAACAATCCCCAGCCGAGAATGTAGAGACCAATTACGACGATCAGTACACGCGTCAGATTCACCCGTTGCCCGACAGTCAGCGGCTTACGACGCAGGGGTGAAATGATGTCCTGCGTAATAACACTACTCCAACAGAGTAGATAACTGTCGTGGGTCGACATAAAGGCGGCGATCATAGCAGCCGAAATCACACCGATAAGCCCGGCTGGCAAGAGTCGCCCCAGGTAAACCGGCAGCGCATAGAGGGGTGATAACTCAGGATCTGCAGCAGGGTTTGTTTCCGGAGCAAAAAACAACTCTTTCAAATCGGGAGCCTGGGTCATGATAAAAACGAATGCACAAATGCCCCAGAAATAGGGGACCATGAAACGAATCGTAAAGGAAACCGACGACCACATGTACTGCCGCTTCACGGCGGTTGTACTCTCCATTGCCAGCACTCGGGCAACCGCAGTCGGCCAGACTCCACAGCCGACCAGTCCCAAGAAGGCCATCCAGAGAACATACTCG
>JAYGDG010000887.1:0-5425 GCA_046583015.1 Pirellulaceae bacterium
GCAGATGCCTCTGTTGTGGACCCTGCAGGAAGCGCCGCCAGCAATTTTGGTGGGACTCTGGATGCTCTATTTGCATCACACCGGCAGCGAGTCACCTGAACAGCGCCAGACCGGCTGAGTCATGGACGTTTTCCTTACTGGCCACTGAGTTCGTGGGCGATTTTCACCAGTTCCAGGAACTCCTGCCGATAACCACTGTCGTCATTGGCGGCTGCTTCGGTAGCAATTTCCCGGAGGGCAGCATAGGTGGAATCCCCTTTGAACTGGGAATCACGTAGCAGCATTCCAAACTGGGCGACGGCAGCGGCGAAACGAAAGTCCTGATCGGCTTCGCCAAAGCGCTTGCCGGTGTCCTTGACAGGGAACTTCAGTAACGTGCTGGTGTCACCGTCCGGTTGCTTGTAGCGTAACTTGATTGTCAGCAGTTCGCCGTTGTTGGCGGTGTTGGAGGGTTTGGTTTTCTTCTGGTACTTGAGCTTGTCGACGTCGCCCAGGGCATCACTTTCAACACCAACGGGAATGATTTCATAGAGTGCCGTGACCGTGTGTCCGGCACCGATTTCACCGGCGTCTTTCTTGTCGTCGTTGAAGTCTTCAGCGGCCAGGATCCGATTTTCGTAACCGATCAGCCGAAAGGCTGCCACTTTCTGTGGGTTGAATTCAATCTGGATCTTGACGTCCTTGGCGATCGTGACGAGCGTACTGCTGATTTGTTCAACGAGTACTTTGTGGGCCTCCTTTTCAGTGTCAATGAAGGCATAGTTACCGTTTCCCTTGTTGGAGATCTGTTCCATCATGGCATCGTTGTGGTTGCCCATGCCGAAACCGAGCACTGTCAAAAAGGTACCGGTCTTGGCGTTTGCCTCAGCCAGTCGTACTAACGATCCGGTGCCTGTTGTGCCCACGTTAAAGTCTCCGTCGGTACAGAGGATGACCCGATTCACGCCACCTTTGATGAAGTGGTCCAGGGCGACGCGGTAGGCCAGCTGGATTCCATCGCCGCCGTTGGTGGAGCCACCGGCTCGTAATCGGTCGAGTGCGCCGAGGATGACATCTTTGTGATCTGCCGAGGTGGAATCCAACACCAGGCCAGCGGCTCCGGCGTAGACAACAATTGCCACGCGGTCGTTTTCTCCCAACTGATCGACGAGCATTTTCATGCCCCGCTTGAGCAGTGGAAGTTTGTTGGCCGAGCTCATCGATCCGGAAACATCCAGCAGGAAGACCAGGTTGCTAAAGGGTCGATTGGTCCGCTCGATTTCCCTTCCCTTGATGCCAATACGGGCTAAACGATGTTTCGGAGCCCAGGGGCATTGAGCCACTTCGACGCGTGCCGCAAACGGTTGATCGTTTGTCGGAGGTTCGTACTTGTAGTTGAAGTAATTGAGTAGTTCTTCGATTCGGACCGCATCAGGCCGCGGTAACATGCGGTGTTGCTGTAAGTACATTCTGACCTTGGAATAGGAAGCTGTATCGACGTCGATCGAAAATGTCGAGAGTGGATTGTTGCTTACCCGCAGGAAACGGTTTTCGTAAATGCGGTCGTAACGGTCACCTGGCTCCTGGGGGCCACGACCCTCGTCGCTTAGCCAACCGTCTCGTTTGGCCTCTTCTTTCGAGATCCCGAATTTGAAACGTGGCTGCGATGAGTCTGACACAATTAGCGGCGAGGGGGATTTCACCTTGCCCAGCTCTCGCCGGCCGCCCCGGTCCAGGGGTCGCTTGTTTCTGGCTGGGAGGCCCCCGCAGGCACCCTCGGAGGGTTGTTGGCTTGTAGGACTAGGCTCAGGTGCCACGCGGGCTGGACCCTGCAACCGATAATCGGCTTCAATGGGATCGGTCTGCCGCTCTGCTTGCGGGTCAGCTGTGCCACTCCCACCGGCTATCGATTTGAGGTCAGTAGTTTCCACGTCCCGTTCACTGGACAGTTTATTGGAGAGTGTATCGTCCATGGCAGTCTCGAGGGAAGTCTGGCCATGACGCTGCTGGTTCTTTGCCAGTTCTCTTGCCGGCCCTTTCCAGGGCCCAAAGACGGTGACAGAAACAATCAACAGCAGGGAAGCTGCCAGCGCCAGCACAAACAGGAGTTGTCTTGAGGGCACCGCTGGCCGGGCGGTGTCGGGGCCAGTCTCCGCACTCGAGGGATTATCGATTCCCAGTTCGATTTTCTGGCGTTGCTCCGCACTCAATCCAACGACTGGTTCTGCCTGGAAGTCAGATTGCAGCGCAGTCACGGTGCCCCGTGTGTCGTTAACCAGTTTTTGCAGTTCTGGATTTCGTTCCAATTCGGCTTCAAAAGCAGTCTTGTCAGCCTCATCAAGCTCGTTAAAGATGTACTGCGTGATGCGGACGTCGCTTGGATCTGAGGACATGCGTAGGTTCCTTTTATGGTAATGATCACCGTCGGTGATCTAGCCGGTGAATTGTTCGCGAAGTGATTTGAGTCCCGTGTGCAACAGGTATCCCACGTTGGAAACGGTCAGACCGGTAATGTCACTGATTTCTCGGTAACTCAGCTCGTGGGCAACCTTCAGTCGAATCACCTCTTGCTGCTGGTCTGGCAATTTGTTGAGCAACTGCTTTGCCGAGAGAGCAGTTTCCAGGCTTTCCAGTTGCTGTAGCTGGTCTGGCTCTCGACTTTCGATCGCCGTGGTTTCCGGGTCAGAAACGTGACTCATGCGCGACTCCTTTTTGCAAACGTCGAGGGCCCGATTGCGACAGACCGTGTACAACCAGGCTGCCACGTTGTCCCCCAGTTTCTCCTTCGGTTGACGACAAAGCTGCAGGAAGGTGTCTTGCACGACGTCACGAGCCCGCTCGCTGTCACCGAGCATCCGTTGTGCATAGCGAATCAACGGTTTCTCGTAATGTTCAACGATGCCACGAATCCACTCATGGGTCGCATTACCTGGACTCTGATTCATGATGGTTATTGCCAGACACGATGCTGCGCTGTCTACCGATTGAAACGATCGAAGCTGATGTTTATTAGAAGAAAAAAAGGAAATTTCTGGCTAATCGGCCACTGCCAGCGACATTTGCCCGGCTGGCGGCGGTTACCCTTGCTGAGCTATCCTGCTGACAGATCCAGACTTAGCGATTTCGCGGCAAACCTTTTCTCAAGGGCGTCTGGGGCTTTGCGATTAGCGGAAAATACTTGTGATCGGTCAACGGCAGCTGCTCGCAAACAGCTATTGCGGGCTATGCCGGGTCGTCGGGAAGTTGGACCAGTTCTATTAAGACGCCGTCGGGCCCCTTGGCACAGACGACATACTTGGCATCCGGAGCGGAAACAGGCTCTGCCAGGAATTCCACGCCGTTGGCCTTGAGAGTCGCAACCGTGTCCAGTACATCCTCGAGGATAAACGTAAGCCAGCGGACGCCTGCCTGGAACTCGTAACCCCTGGCCGGCGGTGGCGATTCGATTTCCATGATTTTGATGAGCGTGTTGCCCGCCTGGAAACGCACCTGGCGAAAACCAGTCGGTGCCAGGCCAGCACCGGCGGCCGTGCTTTCCGGGATGTCGATTTCGAAGACTTTTTCGAGTCCCAGCAGGTCGTGGTAGAAGTGATAGGCAGCGTCAAAGTCGCTGCAGACTAGTCCGAGGTCGACGGTCGGGTGTTTCATATTGAGCATGATGGAGGGTACCTGGGATCCTGAGCAAGGCCGGTGGCCAGCAGCGATCAGGCTGCTGTTGAATTCAAGTGGATTGTCCGTCACGGAAAAACGTACGTCAAGCAATGCTGGCCCGGGAAAGGCAGCGGTCGACGGTCTCGGTCAGGCAGCCTTCTCGAGGCGACGCAGCTGTCCCAGTTGCCGTACTTCTTCCAGGATGTCGGTTTGTAGCCGCTCTTCGAATTCACTTAGCATCTTTGCCACATGATGGCCGTCCATCAGGCGGTGGTCGTAGCTGATCGTGACTCGACAGGCACCCGTCTCGTCCAGCGGACCATAGGTAAACCCGGAGGTGTGGATACAGGGAGGTTCCTGGATCTCAGCACCCGCTCCTGAAATCGTGGTTAAAAAATGAGTGCCCAGGCGTTTACAGCGTTTCTTGCCCGACAGGTGGTAACTCAACCACCAGGCAATTCGGCGCAGTGGGGTGGGAAAATGGGCCAAACGATACTGGCGTCGAAAAATCTTGGGCACCGGCTGTTGCCGATACTGGTCAAGCTTCTCCTGCAGTTCAGGCAGGGAGTGGAGTTGCGGGTCTATAAAACGTCCCCACATGAGCCAGTCCTGGTCATCGTGCTGACGGTGAATAGCCAGCGTGGCCACCTGCTGCGGGTGCTCATACAAGTGGGGCCAGGGAAGCCGCATGTAACATTGTCGTAGCACCGGATGGTCGGCTGCCATCTGAGCGTAGGCCTTGATGAAGAGTATCGGCCAGGCAATTCTCTGGGCAGATTCATCACGGCATTGGGCTAGTTCTGCCAGCCGGAAAATGCGGTCATGAGCAAAGGAAGGAACCGCCTGCTCCAAGTGCAAGAGGTCTCGCACCAGGGAACGACTGGCAGGAATCCTCAGCCAACGACCTGCAGGAGATTTTGCCATCGGTGATCTTGCGTCCCTGGAATAATGACTTTGGAAGAGGACATCTTACTGCAGAAGAAGTTTTTCTCGAAGAACAGTTTTTCAGCTGCTAGTTGTGCGAACCGGTTAAGGCAGCAATATCAAGCTGTAGCAGCCGGTGCATGCGAAAAGCGATCATGAATCCGATTAAACCACTGACACTTAGGACAGAATGAGCTAGCACGCTGGTCGACTGGTTAAAGGCCAGCAAGGTGACTCCGACCAAAGGGACGCCACCAGCAATGAACAAATAGCGTGAGGCCTGTTGGCTGATTCGCGTCAGTTGTTGGCAATCACTGGCTGAAGGGGGATTGCCAGCCAAGAGCAGTGGATAGAATGCTCGCAAGGCAATAAAACTGACAAAGAAGAACGGATAGACGGCGGCGATGGCCCCGCAGAGCAGCATCGAGATGACAAAGTGCAGGTAGACTGTGCCGGCGAGTGTACCGGCATTTAGCTGCATGATGAGGGGAAACAGGATACCTGCTGAAAGCCAAATCACAATCCCAATGATGACGGCATGGTTGCCAGCGTTAAGTACCCGCCGGCGTATGGGTTGGCTGTTATCCTTGTCTGGGCTGGCCGACTTCAGATCCAATTGTAGTCGCTGGCGCAAGCGGCGGCTGGCGAAATAGCCAAACAGGATGATGAAGGGAAAGACAATTCCGTTGATCAGCAGCACTGTGCGATAGAAGACAGCCGCATGCTCTGGAACACGGCTGATGATTTCTTGCTGGTTGTAGATCAGGTTGACTAGGGCAGCCAGGGCGTTGGGGCCGAGAATGGCCAGCAACAGGGCTGGTACGGGCTGGCGTCGTACCAACTGTTGCCACCCTTTTTCCGGTACCAGCAA
>JAYGDG010000029.1:0-6294 GCA_046583015.1 Pirellulaceae bacterium
CCCCAACATGAAACCTGGGATCCCAAGCCAGAGGCGCCCGAGGAAATTCGTGGTGAATTCGGTGTCACTGCTACCAAGACCCCCGGCCTGATGGTGGGTGAATTAATGCCCAAGGTCGCGCAGCTGACCGACAAGATTGCCGTCCTACGCGCCATGGTGACGCGCGACAATTCACATTCCTCCAGCGGCTATCAAATGCTCACCGGCATCGAGCATCAACCTCTCAGTCGCGAAAACGCCTTGCCAGTTCCCCCCAACGATTACCCCAGCATGGGGGCCATGGTCCGAGCTCTGAAAAACGATGCCGGACAACTCCCCTCGGCCATTACCATCCCCGAACATATCTGGAACGACGGCAACAAGCCCTGGCCCGGACAGGACGCGGGACAGCTGGGACACCGGCATGATCCCTGGCTAATCAAATGCCATCCCCAAGAAAACCGCTTCGATGTTCCAGGCATGACCCTGCCGACCGACATCTCCAGCACGCGACTGGATGGACGCCAGAGCTTGCTCAAGCAAATCAGTCAACAGACGGCCGCCTTCGGCCAAAGCGCGGCTATTGAGAATTACGATATTTATGCTCAGCAAGCTTACGGCCTGCTCGGTGGCGGCAAGGCCGGCAACGCCTTTAGCCTGGCCAAGGAAACCGAGAAAACGCGTGACCGCTACGGTCGCACACGTTTTGGGCAAAGCTGCCTGCTGGCCCGCCGACTGGTCGAGGCGGGCGTGTCGCTGGTCCAAATCAATTGGACGCGTATCAAGAAAGACAACTACGAGAACCAGGGTGGCTGGGATACGCATAAGAAACACAGCTTCTCGCTGAAGCAACACTTATTGCCAAGCATGGACCAGACATTCAGCGCCCTGGTGGAAGACCTTGACCAGCGCGGCTTGCTAGACGAAACGCTGGTTGTCATGTTTACCGAATTTGGTCACACGCCCAAGTTCAACAAGAACGCCGGTCGAGACCACTGGGGCTCGGCATTCTCGATTGCCCTGGCCGGTGGCGGGGTTCGCGGTGGAACCGTTGTTGGCAAGACCGACAAGCAGGCTGCCTTTCCCATCGACGGGATCGTCCGGCCACGTGACTTCATTGCCACCGTCTTCCACTTGTTGGGCTACGCACCCCACACGGAAATCTATGACCCCTTCAATCGGCCGCTGCCGATCAGCCGGGGTCGCGTGTTGCATGAAATCCTCTAGGCAGTAAAACTGGCCGAGACGGGTTTTTAATTTGGGGTTTCACCCCAGCGTCTTTCGGCCATAATGGAAGACAACTTCTTGGAAGCGCTTTCGTTCGTCCTTTGTATCGGCGACCGTTTCCGAAGTTCCTCTAGGAAACTGGATTCAACCTATCATGTTGACAGTTACCCTCCCCGACGGTTCCGAGAAACAGTACGAACAATCGATGACACCGGGCCTTGTCGCTGCTGACATCGGCCCCGGACTTGTCAGGGCGGCCCTGGCCGCCGAAGTCGATGGCAACGTGGTCGGACTCGACCACCCATTGCCTGAAGATGGTGGAGTCTCTCTAAAAATTTTCACCAACAAGAATCCCGAGGCACTGGCTGTCTTGCGGCATTCCTGTGCCCACATCATGGCCCGGGCCGTAATGCGGTTGTTCGAGGGAGTCAGCCTGGCCTTTGGGCCGACCCTGGAAACCGGTTTCTATTACGATTTCGACCTGGAACATCCCCTTTCCGAAGATGACTTTGCTGCTATCGAAGCAGAGATGAAAAAGATCATCAAGGAGGGTGAGCCGTTTGAACGGATCGAACAGCCAAGAGACCAGGCCTTGCAGGTTTGTCGAGACTTGGATCAGCAATACAAGGTAGAACACATCGAAACTGGGCTTGCCGAACATGAAACTCTCTCGTTTTATCAGCAGGGAGAGTTTATTGATCTGTGCCGCGGTCCCCATGTTCCGTCAGCGTCCGCGATCGGCGCCTTCCGGCTCCTGTCGGTCGCCGGGGCTTACTGGAAGGGAGACCAGTCCCGCCAGCAGTTGCAGCGCCTCTACGGCACTGCCTTTTTCAACAAGAAAGACCTGGAAGAACACTTACTGCGAATTAAAGAAGCCAAGCGGCGTGATCATCGGGTGCTGGGCAAGCAACTCGATCTGTTCACCATCAATCCGATCGTCGGTTCCGGGCTGATCCTCTGGCAACCCAAGGGAGCCATGATCCGCAGCATTCTCGAAACATTCGTCAAGGATGAGCTGCAAAAGCGCGGTTACCTGCCCGTCTATACACCGCACATCGGCAAGGTCGACCTGTTCGAGATCTCCGGGCATTATCCCTACTACAAGGACTCCCAGTTTGCTCCCATCGTGATGGAGCAGGATGAGCAGTACCTGCTCAAACCGATGAACTGCCCGATGCACGCCATGATCTATGGGAGCAAGCCGCGCAGCTACCGCGACTTGCCGCTGCGGCTGGCAGAATTCGGTACGGTCTATCGTTACGAGCAGTCGGGCGAATTGTCGGGGATGACCCGGGTGCGGGGATTCACCCAGGATGACGCCCACATTTTTTGCCGCCAGGACCAGGTGGAAGAGGAATTTCGCGGCTGCCTGGAAATGACACAATTTGTCCTGGATTGCCTGGGCCTGGAGAATTATCGAGTACGACTCGGCTTGCGTGATGAAGAAGGTGATAAGTGGGTGGGAGATACCGACAGTTGGACCAAGGCCCAGCAGTCGCTGGTGGAGGTCTGCAACAACCTGGGAATGGAATTTAGCGAAGAGCCTGGAGAAGCTGCCTTCTATGGGCCCAAGGCCGATTTCGTGGTGGATGATTGCATTGGTCGTGAATGGCAGTTGGGAACGGTGCAACTGGATTACAACCTGCCCAGCAGTGAACGATTCGCGCTGGAATTCATCGGCTCGGACAACCAGGCGCATCGCCCCGTGATGATTCACCGTGCACCGTTTGGATCGATGGAACGTTTTATCGGCGTCCTGATTGAGCATTTTGCCGGCGCCTTTCCACTCTGGCTGGCACCAGAGCAGGCGCGAATCCTGGTGGTCAGTCAAAAATTTGAAGAATATGGTCGGCAAGTCGAACAGCAGCTGCGAACTGCCGGATTCCGCGTCGCGGGGGACTATCGACCGGAAAAAATCGGCGCCAAGATTCGCGATGCCCAGTTGGAACTGATCCCCTACATGTTCGTCGTGGGGGGCCGGGAAATGGAAGAGGGGACCGTTAGTGTTCGTGACCGGATCGACGGAGACCTCGGTGCCATGCCTATTGCCCAGGCGATGGAAAAATTAGAGCAGGAAACCTCGGCACGTACCGTCCGGAAAACGCACAGCGGTCATGCCGGACTGTCCGAAAAAAACTCTGGTCACGAGTATTGAACCAGCGATCGTCGTAAGGTCCGCTTCCGCTCCAAGTCCAGTATACGCCGGTAGTTTCAGCAGTTGTCTGGGACGGGGCAAACAGGCTCGAAATTACTTGTCACCACAATTGCCGGTGATTTGATTTTTCGGCATAAGAAGACATAATGAAGGCTGACTGCGACGTACCCCGTACTGGCAGTCTCAGTGCTTGAAAGGTCCGGCGACTTGATTTATCCTGCGTTAAATCAAAGTCGCACATTTTAGTGGTTTAGCTGGAAAGGGATTAAATCATCGACCGGAATCCAACCAGGATCAATGACAAAATTCGAGTGACTCCCGTACGAGTCATCGCTGATGACGGCACACAACTGGGAATCCTTGAAACCGAAGAAGCACTAGAAAAAGCACGTGCGTTAGATCTGGATTTAGTAGAGGTAGCGCCCGCGGAAAAGCCTCCTGTCTGCCGAATCATGGATTACGGCAAGTACAAGTACGATCGCAAGAAGAAAACAACACAAAGTACTCATAACGTCAAGCTCAAGGAAATCCGCTTGCGGCCCAAGACGGATACCCATGATATCAACTTCAAAATGAAACGGGCCAAACAATTTCTCGAGCACAAGGACAAGGTGCAAGTCTCGGTGATCTTCAAGGGTCGGGAAATGGCCCATCTGCAAGAAGGTCACAAAGTGATGGAACGAGCTATCGAAGAACTGATGGAAGTCGGTAAGATTGAATCGGCACCCACACAACTCGGTCGCCGCATCGTCTGTACCATCGCCCCCAAGTAAATCGCCAGTCAGGCGGGTTCCGATTCCAGGTAGCGACGATAGACCTCCCAGGTGGCCGCTGCCATTTTATCCGCATTGTAGTGCTGATGGACCACCTGCAAACCGCGCTGACCTAACCGGCGACACCCCTCGATATCGAGCAGCAACTCAGACAGTTTGTCTGCCAGGTCGGTCGGATTTTCGGGATCAACCAGTACACCTCCAGGGATCCTCTCCAACAATTCAGGAAAAGCACCGTGGCGAGGCTGAACCACCGGAACGCCGGCAGCCAAGGCCTCCAGGACAAACAAGCCTTTCGGTTCCCGGTAAACGGTCGGTACCGACAACACGTCAATCTGTCGTAGAAAATCCAGCTTACCTTCTCGATCAACGGTTCCCACGTGATCGACGACGTCAGCAGCCCCGGCATCCGCAAGTTTCTTTAACTGCTGATCAACGTAGTCACGATGCTGCTCGCCCAGCCAGCCGGCAATTTTTAGCTGCACCTGCTCCATGTTCGGTCGTTGACGCAATTGCAGGAAAGCATCGACCAGGATGTGCAGTCCCTTTTCAGGTGCCAGTCGGGCCAGGTAGCCAATTGTTGCCGGAACGACTTCCGAACCCGCTGGCTCTGGCGACGGGTCGCTGGCAAAGGAAGCAAAATCAGTCGTATCGAGTCCCAGCGGAACCAGTTGCATCTTGTTTTCCGGAATCTCAAATAAATCCCCCAGGTAGTCAGCATAATACTTGCTGAAAACCAGGAAACCATCCACGTCCTGGACCAGTCGTCGAATCTCCTTGAGGGCCTGGCTGCGATATGGCTCGATCAGTTGATCCAGGAAGATATCGTCTCCCTGCAAGGTCACCAGGACAGGAATCTGCAGCCGTGATTTAATGGCAGGTACCGAACCGGCAATCAGCATGTTAGTCAGGTTGATCAGGTTCGGCTGGACCGAATGTTCTAACCAGCGACAAAGACGCTTCACCTCCTTGCGTTGATGACCGGCAGAACCTCGCAGCATCGAAACCGCCAGGGCCCCCAGTTCGCGCGGTTTAATCTCTAATCCACGAGAAGTTGCCCAGCGCAATGCCCAGCGAGCATCGAGAAACCTGTCCAGGAACCTCGGCAGGTAGCGAAACAAGGGTACCCGTTGCTGCAAGAACACGTTGATGCCGCCGAAGAAAACCTGGTCAATACTGACATCTTCCTCGTCCGTGCGAATAGGCGTATAGGTAGGGACCAGTTGAACATCGATGTTCCTGCGACTTAAGGCACGTACCAGCGTGTTATCGTGAAGACAGCTGCCACAGTACATGTCGGCTGCACCGGCCGTGATGTAAACGATTTTCGGGGTGGCTGCTGGATGATTCATACCAGGGGTCCATTACGAACCGGGAATGGTTGTCAGGTGGGCTGTGACTCCGTTTTCCCAAGAAGTCGGCTTGCCGACAAGATCCCTACCAGGCAGAGCACCAGCAGACTTATCCAGCGGGTCGGACCAGTTACAAAAACAATGGCGCCGTTGACAATAACAAACAGTAAATAGCCGTGAATACTTAGCGATATCCATTTGGCTCGACTCTCATAAGATTCGACAAATCCCCACCACCAAACCAGATCCACCGTCCAAAGAACCAGAAAGAAATAATTAAAATACAGCCCGTAACCGAACTCCCAGCCAAGCATCTGACCGGTCCGTTGCGCGGTATGGATGAAGGCGTGCTGGTGGCTCCAATGATGATGAAAATGAAAAGCCGCTACAAAATGCAACCAGAATATCACGCCAGTCAGCGACCACCACCAACGATCCTGACGGTCAACTGCTGGTTTTCGCGGGGTCGCGGTAAGCCTCCGGTGAATGACCCGGTAGCCAAAGATTGCGTAACAGCACAAGGCGATTCGAACTGACCAGAGTATCAGCTCCTTCCCATTCATACACTTCTCCTTTTCATGACCCGCAGCAAGAACCGTTATTTTATACCCTGGACCCTCTCTGCGGGACGGCTGGCAAGCAGAGAAGATGCCTCGCAAATTCGTTGAATCCCCCTTCCCCAGCGACCGAAAGCGACCTAGAATGGGCCTTTTGACGTTTGCTCATGTCCTTGATTAGAGGAATCCACCAAATGCCGAAGCAAAAAACCCACAAGGGAACCAAGAAGCGGTTCCGTTTAACGGCCAAG
>JAYGDG010000184.1:0-2710 GCA_046583015.1 Pirellulaceae bacterium
GAATTCACTGCAGCCAGTATAATGAGCACCATAATAGGCCCGCCGATTCAATTTTGCAGACGCTTACCGACTCATCACCATCGCGTCTGTTGACCCTTCAGAGGTACTCGGCAGAGGTACTCGGCTATGCCAACCGCTCACGACTTCTTGAGAGAGTGAAATCAGTATGAAGAATGACCATGACCGCAACAACCAGGCACCGGATGGAAAGTCGAGCGGCCAGGGAACGAGTCCCGTCTGGTATCTGGCTGCCGCTGTTCTGGGTGTTGTCGTAGTCGCCTACTGGGTCGGCAACGCTAATGTCGCCGATATCAAGTATCCCCAGTTTGTACAGTTAATCAAGAAAAGTCAGCGGGATAGCAAGACCGGCAGTACCCTGGACCGTCGGCAAGGGATCCGAGTCCCGTCGCAGGGGCGTAACAAGCGGCGGGTGTTTCATTACAGTAACTTGCGCGACGTACAGATCCGAGATGGACTGGTTTCCGGGACGGTCGACGCGCGGCTTGGGGAACGCACGGCTGCCCAGCCCAATCAGGTTAACTATCAAGACAAGGACATCAAAGAAGTCCAAATTCGTGCCGTCATCGCCACCACTGAAATCGCCCGCAATAATCTGGAAACGCTGCTACAAGAGAATCACTACCAGGATTGGGCAAGCCGGGAGCCGAGTTTCCTGAAGGCTTACGGCCCGATGCTCTTAATGACAGGCTTGCTGGTTCTCTTCTTCGTCTTCATGATGCGACGTTTGGGTGGCGCCGGTTCACCCATGCAATTTGGACGCAGTCGTGGCAAGCTGTTTGCCCTGGAAGACCTGGGAATCACCTTTGAGGACGTGGCGGGCATCGACGAAGCCGTGGAAGAAGTGCGGGAAGTAGTCGACTTCCTCCAGTCTCCGGAGAAATACCAACGACTGGGGGGACACATACCGAAAGGGATGCTGCTGGTAGGTCCACCCGGTACCGGCAAGACGTTGCTGGCGAAGGCCATTGCAGGGGAAGCGGAAGTACCGTTTTTCAGCCTTTCGGGAAGTGATTTTGTCGAGATGTTTGTTGGAGTCGGTGCGGCTCGCGTGCGCGACATGTTTCAGCAGGCAAAAACAAAGTCACCCTGTATTATCTTTATTGATGAACTGGACGCCCTTGGCAAAACACGTGGCAACAACCTGATGGGCGGGCATGATGAACGGGAACAAACACTCAATGCACTGCTCGTCGAAATGGATGGCTTCAACTCGGACAGCGGGGTCATTATCGTCGGCGCCACCAACCGTCCGGAGATACTTGACCAGGCGTTATTGCGACCGGGACGATTTGATCGTCAAGTCCTGGTCGACCGTCCGGACCTCGAGGGACGGGATCAGATCCTCAAAGTGCACGTCCAAGATGTCAAACTGGATCCCAACGTGGTCCTCAATGACGTGGCCGCCATCACTCCTGGCTTCGTCGGCGCCGACCTGGCAAACCTGGTCAACGAAGCAGCCTTGCTCGCTGCCCGACTGGAAAAATCAACCGTTGAGATGAGTGACTTTGACGAAGGGGTAGAACGAGTCACGGCCGGCCTGGAGAAAAAGCGGCGGATCATGAGTAAAGAGGAAAAACAGCGTATCGCCTATCACGAAAGTGGTCACGCCCTGGTTGCCTTGAGTCTGCCCAACACCGATCCCGTCCACAAAGTCTCGATCATCCCGCGGGGCGTGGCAGCGCTGGGCTACACCATGCAACGCCCCGAAGCAGATCGCTACTTGATGACACAAAGCGAACTTGAGAGCAAGGTGCAGGTCTTACTGGCCGGCACGATCACAGAAGAAATCATTTTTCCAGATGTGTCGACCGGCGCTCAAAATGATCTGCAGCGGGCAAGTGAAATCGCTCGCTGCATGGTGATGGACTTCGGGATGAGTCAAATGGGGCGCGTCAACTATCGATCACAACAGCGCCCTTCCCACCTCTCCAATGTGGGAGCAGACGAGTGCACCCGTGATCATAGCGAACAGACGGCGCGGGAAATTGACGAAGAAGTCACCCGCATTATCAACGATGCGATCACCAACGTGCGACATATTCTCGAATCGCGCCGACCGGCACTGGAAGCGATCGCACAACGATTGATCGAAATTGAATCGATCGACGGCGAGGAATTAAAGAACCTTGTCGAGCAATGCAGTACGGGGCCCCAGGTTGTTCCTGGCACCGATGCCCGGTCGGAAAAACCCGCGAGTCCCGAAGACCAACAGGACCTGGCTTCAACCGCTGAACAACAGGGCCAGCAGTTGAGCAAACCGCGCTGATAACATTCAGCCGCTCCTTCTCCAGACGGTGTCTGACGGTTGCCACACTGCCGTTTTGGCACCCCGCTGCCCGATCCGCGAGTCCGCGGTTTAGGCCAATTGAACTTTGCCAAGAATTTGCAATTTGTTAGTATTCTGGAACTGGTCACCACTTAGTTGCCGTGGAGATCCCGAACAAACGGGCCCGAAAAACCATGGGGCACCAAGATTGCTTAACGGGAATCTGGGGGCCTGGCTTGTAAAGAGAGTGCTGTTCATAATCCTAATTTCCCTGACGTCATAAAAATCCTGATGTGAGGCCCAACTGGTGAAACTGGAAACTCCTCGTCTGCTGATCACCGACGACGATCCTGCCATGCGAAGTTCGTTGCAAGATCTTTTCGAGGAACGGGGCTTTCAGACGCGGTTAGCCTGCGACGGCCA
>JAYGDG010000302.1:0-5345 GCA_046583015.1 Pirellulaceae bacterium
ACGTATCTGAAAATTCACCGATTAAATTGAGGAGATGGGTTCAATGCTCCAAAAACTTATCAACATCAAATGGCTCGTGGCAGGTTCCCTTCTGGTCTGGGGGCAGTTGACCCTTTCGGTACCAGCGGTTGAGTCGGCCGAGTTTGTAGTGGAGCAGGATGACGACGGGATCACGGTCAGCCGGGATGGAAAACTGGTTACCCGCTACCTAATTTTCTCGGGTGCCAAGCCCATTCTGTGGCCGGTGAAGGGGCCCTATGGTGACGATATTACACGGGGTTACCCCATGCGTAAGGCGTCGGCAACCGAACGCGCTGATCACATTCATCATCGTTCTTTCTGGTTCACTCACGGGAATGTCAATGGCATCGACTTTTGGAGTGAAGGTAAGGACCACGGCAACATTGTCCACCGTAAATTTTCGGTCGTAAAAGGTGGCGAGCAGGCCCTGATTGTTAGCCACAATGACTGGATGTCGGCTGATGGCAAGAAAGTTTGTGAGGATATCCGCCGGCTGACTTTTGGTGCTGAGGGAAACTCGTATTGGATTGATTTTGACACTACCGTGACCGCTTCGGCAGGCCCGGTTAAGTTCGGGGATACCAAGGAAGGTTCTTTTGGCGTACGCGTGGCGGGCTCGATGAAGGTCGATTCGAAACCTGCCGGCCACGTCATCAATACGCATGGTGACAAGGATGGAAACGCCTGGGGAAAGGCCGCTCCCTGGGTTGATTACTATGGTACCGCGATTCCCAAAGGAAAAGTCGTCGGAATTGCGATCATGAATCATCCTTCCAGCTTCCGTTATCCGACCTACTGGCACGTTCGTACCTACGGACTATTTACGGCTAATCCCTTTGGATTGCATCATTTCAAGCGTGATAACTCGGCCGACGGCTCTCACCAGATGGAAAAGGGTGACACCATGACGTTGCATTATCGAGTCCTTGTGCATCCGGGAGATGTTCAGCAGGGTGGAGTCGCTGAAGCATTCAAGAAGTATGCGGCGCTGAAAAAAACACCACTCAAGTAGCCGACCACCGCGAGGTTTTACTTGCGGGGTGACCTGCCGGTGCGGCTGATTTGCCAGTAGCGGGCCGGCGGTACTTCCGGATAGCTTTCAAGACAGGTTTCTGCCTGATCGATACGCTTGCGATCCGTCTCGGTCAGTTGCCAGTTAGTCAGATGGCGACTGCGCATTTTTTGAGGTTGATCCGCCGTGGCCTTGACCATGACGGTTCGTTCGATTTCAACTGGGATAAGCCCATGCCTGGCTAGTGACTGGTTCAGTTCAATACGACCAAACGGTGGCGGGTTGCCAAGTCGAGTTGCATTGAGTCGCGCGTACCAGTCGGCAAACAGTTGAAATCGCTGGGCAAACTCCGGGTGTTTTGGCTTGATCCCTTTAGCACGATAGGTCAGGTGCACATCGGTCAGCGTGACGACCTGCTGGGCCGCTTCGTACTTCTCCTGAAACTGTGGGGCGAGCAGGTGACTTTTTGCGGATGCTTGGGGTTGCGATTTGACCGCTGCCATAAATGCCATCAACTGGCTGGTGGAAATGCTTGTCTTTATTTTGCGACGCGTATCGATAAGAACGAGCGAACCACGCGGGATGTCAAAGATCGTGATCTCCTCCCCATCCGGGCCCATGAAGTCGTAGATTATCTGGGCGCGGAAGATAGTCAGCGTTTCCACGATAGGATCGACTTGGGAACCGGAGAAAACATCAGTTTCCATACGGAAATCGTCTGTTGCCGCTGAATCAGGCAACCGTTTGAAAGCGGTCAGCCCAATGGCCATCACCAATACGACGAGTGAAATGACTTGCAGTCGTTTCATTCATGCACTCCGTTCTTATGCTGCCCGACCCTTGAAGGGGGTCCAAGCGTACTGGAAAGGCTTGGGTGTTGTCCAGCGGAATCAGTGCTTGACGATTTAAGGGTGATACTGCTAGCAAACCTGTAGACTGGGCCTGTCGGCCGGGCAGTTGGTTAGCCTCTCTTTTTCCGGTCCCAGTTCATTAAACCTGCCGATACTTAACATGCGACTCTGCCGGTTGGCCGGGGTTGGTGAGGGGCTCAAACTATTACGCACGGTCATTGAGGAATTCGGAGTGTCTGCAGCGCAACGTATTTTAGTGACCGGGGGCAGTGGCTTTCTCGGTTCTCACTTGTGTGAACGGTTGCTGGCTGCCGGCCAGCACGTTCTCTGCCTGGATAATTTTTTCAGCAGTCAGCAACAGAACGTTTCCCACTTGCTTGAGGAGCCTGGCTTTGAACTGATTGAACATGATATTACCAGTCCGATTCAACTGGACGTTGATCAGATCTACAACCTGGCTTGCCCGGCCGCTCCGGGACACTACCAGTACAATCCGATCAAGACAGTGAAGACGTCGGTACTGGGGGCGATTCACGTTCTGGGGATGGCGAAACGTTGCCAGGCGAAAATCTTGCAAGCTTCCACGAGTGAAGTTTACGGAGATCCAGAAGTCCATCCCCAGACGGAGGACTACCGGGGAAACGTGAGCACGATTGGTCCTCGTGCCTGCTATGACGAAGGCAAGCGGGCCGCAGAAACGCTCTTCATGGACTACCACCGAATGCATGGTGTGAATATTCGACTGGTGCGAATCTTCAATACCTACGGACCTCGCATGCACCCGTTTGATGGGCGGGTCGTCTCCAATTTTGTTCTGCAAGCTTTAGCCGGAGAGCAGTTAACCGTTTTTGGCGATGGCGATCAAACCCGTTCATTTTGTTATCGCGATGACCTGGTGGATGCCTTGATCAAGATGATGGGAGCAGAAGATGACTTCATCGGCCCGGTCAATCTGGGAAATCCCGAGGAGTATACGATTCGTCAATTAGCAGAAACGGTGATTGAATTGACCGGCAGTGCATCGCAGCTGGTCTTCAAACCACTGCCACCCGATGATCCGGTGCGCCGCTGTCCCGACATTAGCCTGGCCCAAGCCCGTCTTCAGTGGCAGCCCACGATTGGCTTGCGGGAGGGATTGCAGCGCACGATCGAATGGTTCCGTGATCTGGATATCAGTGCTTATCGACCACCGACCCCGAACTACTAAGCAGGCAGTGATCTCCTGATCTGCGAAGAGAAGCTGGCCACAGGACTGGGAGACGAGATCGGTTGCCTGCCGACTCGATCCGTCATCGTCAAGCTCAACCGGGCTCCTGCGTAGACAGCCCAAACCCAAACGCTAAGATGAACCGCAGCACTTTTTTCCAGGATGAAAACGATGAGCCAAGATAACGACTCGCTGCCGGTTCGAGACGATGGCCACAATTGCTTTGTCTGTGGCCCACACAATGCCATTGGATTGCGTGTTAAATTTCAGCTGGATGGCGATGTTTGCCGTGGTGAGTTCACCCCGGGCAGGGATCACTGCGGGTATGACGGCATCACCCATGGTGGGATTCTCTTTAGCCTGCTCGATGACGTGATGGCCAACTGGTTGTATTTGAAAGGCTTGCGCTGCGTCACAGCGAAATGTGAAATTCGTTACCGCAATCCGCTGCCGGTCGGTTGCCGTGTGCTATTGGCAGGGAAGTCGCTCAAGCGGAAGCGAAATGTGGTGGTCATGGAAGGTCTTGCCAACCGTGCCGATACGGCAGAAGCGATCGCTGAGTGCCAGGCCAGCTTCTTCATCGAGTCGTGAAACAGCTCCCTCGATCGTCTAAGTCAGGCGCTCTTAAGTGCTAGCTAATCAGCCCTCGACCCAGATCAATTGCCTTATGGTTACAGGTCGGATAACCGATACAGATTAATAGAATTGCAGGTACCTAGCGCTTGGTGCGGTTTGAACGCAAGAGCTCGCAAGGGAAGGCATTTTGTTGGACCGGAAGGACGTGTTCGACAACTTTCTTTTGTTGAAGGATTTACGAGTGTAAATGAGGTACGAGCAAATGCGCAGGCATGCGATCTTGAAATGTCAGGGGCGGATTGCTGCTAGTTGCCTGTCGGTCCTGTTGAGTTGCTGGCTGATCTCCAAGCCGCTGATGGCACAGCAGGAGGATGAGCCACCGATCACAATACCACCGACGGTGGTTGAGACTCCCGAGCCGGCCTTCGAGCCGAGTATTGGATCGGGCTCTTTTTTTGGGGATCCGGAGTCGATGTTTGGTGTGCCTGGGTCCGGAACTTCTTTGGGACCGGCAGATATTCGTTACCAGGCGTACGACAACATTGAGCGGGTATTACGTAAAGCGCCTGGTGTGTACTTGCGCAGCGAGGATGGTTACGGAAACTTTCCGAACATCAGTTTACGTGGTGTCGATACGACACGTAGCGCGAAACTAACGATCATGGAAGACGGTGTGCTGACAGCCCCAGCACCCTATGCGGCTCCCTCCGCTTACTATTTCCCCACCGTGGGGAGAATGCACACCATCGAAGTTTTCAAGGGGCACAGCCAGATTCGTTATGGGCCTCACACGACCGGTGGTGCGATGAACTTTCGCTCGACACCGATTCCTGCGGAAGAAGCGATTTACCTGAAGGTATTGTTTGGCAGTCAGAATGAATTTCGTACTCATACCTGGGTTGGTGACACCTACGATACGGAAAATGGCCGCTGGGGTTATCTTTTTGAGGGTTACCTCAGAGAGACAGACGGCTTTAAACGAATTGATGAAACACCAGACTTCCGCAACCCGGATGCACGTGACACCGGATTCAGTACCCGTGAACCGATGTTTAAGGTTTTCTGGGAACCGTGTGGCAAGGTTTACCAGCGCTGGGAAGCGAAGGTGGGCTATACAGACTTTGATGCCAATGAGACCTACTTGGGGCTCGCGGAAGCGGATATTTTGGCCGACCCATTTCGTCGCTACGCGGCGACTCGGTTTGACAACATTGCTTCTGAACACATGCGCAGTTTTTTGCGTCATACGCTAGGTGACCTGGAGACGGACTACTTGTCACTTACTTCGACGCTCTACTACAACACGTTTCATCGCAACTGGCAGAAGTTGAACGATGTTCAGGATGTTGATTCTGACGGCGATGGCACTCCTAATCCTGGCAACAACAGTAGTTTGTCCCGCGCGCTGGCTGGGAACCTGGGTGGAACAGCACTCGACGTGCTACAGGGTAACCGTGCTGGAGTTTTGCGTGTCAGGAACAACAACCGCAGTTACGGGTTGTGGGGCTATGATTTGGTGGCCAGTGCGCTCTTTAGCGGTGTTGCAGCAGATCACACCCTGAGCGTAGGCCTGCGTTATCACGAGGATTACATTCGTCGTTTTCAACGGGACGAGCGGTTTACTCAGGCCAGCAATGGAACGATTGTCGCTCATGATCCAGGCACGCCGGGCGATGCG
>JAYGDG010000498.1:0-2021 GCA_046583015.1 Pirellulaceae bacterium
CCTGGTAGCAGAACAGGCATGGACCGGCAAGCGTCCGAAGTTTGGTCACGGTGCCAAGGTACAACTGGCCGACGGCCGCTGGCTCGTGGGCAGCTACCATCCCAGCCAGCAAAACACCTTCACCAAGCGTCTTACTGAACCGATGTTCGCTGCTGTCTTTCGGAAAATACGTCAGTTACTGGCAAAGCAGGCCGCTTCTTAGCGTAACTGGTCATTCCCGAACGCTTCACCACCGTTACGCGTAAACACTGCCTTCAGAACCCTGGGATCGATACGGTCAGACAAGAACCGGACAGACCCATCGGAGAGCAGAACCCAAAATCCGTTGCGACGAAGGCCACGGATCCCCTTGGCCGGATCTTTGACGTCGGGAACCAAATCATCCGGCTTGGTCCAAATCACCGACTTGGCATCGCTCGATTCCACCACCATGGCGGTATTAGAAGTACCGTCAGTAATATCACGGAACCTTGAACCAAGCGGATTTTTTTTGCCGCGCATAGCGACTGCCGGAGGTGCCATGACCGCCTGGCCGGTACGAATCGCCAAGTAATTGGTTTTTCCAGGGCTATTAAGACTGCCGGCGGCTGCGTAAACGGCAGGCATGCGGGCAATCAATTTCTTATTGTGGGGACTGTCCCAGGGCTCATCAAGTTTGAACTGGCGGTAAAGCGCCTGGCCTTCGACAAAAGGCAAAATATGCACTCGCCAGCTCAACAATGGTTTGCCATTCTTATCGGTGCTATAAGCTGCTGGAAAGCCACCATAGCTGTCGTGAAAATTATGCATAGCCAGGCCAATTTGCTTGAGATTATTCGCACCAGCTGCTCTTCGAGCGGCATCACGGGCAGCCGAAACCGCCGGCAAGAGGGCAGCCACGACAACCGGGGCCGAAAGACTCAAACCATTGGAAGGAATCGTCTGCGAAACACGAAACTCAATCCCATCCTCAACACGATGCACCGAGGCCAGACTTGGTTGCAAATGCCGCAACAGACTATCTAGTGACGGCAAGTCAGCCATTGTGATTTCCCAGCCATCTCGTTGCAACTCCGAACAGACTGCCCGCAAGCCAACCTGCAAAGCGGGATAGGCCATCCGCAGGGCATCGGCCAAATCCAAATACTGCACCGCTTGCGGCCCCTGGCCATTACGAAACAACGGGGCAAGGCGTGGACTTGAGCTCAGGCTCTTAGCCCCCGTCACCTGCTGTCGTTTAAGGTGGGCCTTAACTGCCTGTGGGTATGCGCTCAGCAACAACTGCTTATCTGTCACCGCCAGGCTCAAGGGATTAAAACCGTTCGTAAAAACCACGATATCCTGGCCTAGAAACGTTGACCTATTCACTCCAAAAAGAGCTCGGCGGGGGCCGCCCTCTGACTATATTTCTGTTATTTTCTTTAGCAGACTGTCCCGAACCTGGAGCAGGCGATCTCGGTCCTTGATATCGACCGTCAGCAGCCAGCCAGTAATCCAACCTCCAGTATCCGGCGACGTATAAAGACTCCAATTCGTACCTAGCGAGGCAACCAGGTCTTCACGAATCTTACCTCCAATCATCTCTTCTAATTCGCCCAAGGACCTCAGCAGTTGCTGGTACCCTCGTTCATCGACTGCTTTGAACGTATTCTCGACCAATTCATAAACTTGGAGCCCATTCATGCGAAAAGAAAAAGCCGCCAGGGCATCACTCGGCACACCGGCCAAGTCTGCCGGGGTCAAAGAAGGTGCATCCAGCAGGCTTAGCGCTCCCTGCAGCTTGCCATCCACGGTAATCGCCGAGTAGCTGGCAAACTGATTTTCATCAAGCCCAGAGACACTCCGATAGGTTTTGACGTTATTAAAGCCAAGCAGTTGGGCAACTTTCTGACCACTGCCATCGGAGGTCATCGACACCAGCAGTACCAGCAATTTTTCCATATCGGCATAAGCAACCGTCGACGTTCGCTTCAACGGCCAGCGCTGCAAAACCTCGGTCAGCCATTTCGGCTGAGGTGTCTGGGCGCGTTTCAAGATCCCTT
>JAYGDG010000542.1:0-4843 GCA_046583015.1 Pirellulaceae bacterium
TTTTTTCAGGGCCGGTTAATTTGAGGAAATAATTATCTTTTCCTTTGACCATCAAGATCACGGCGACCATTTTTGAGCCCGGTGTGGCTTTGGTTTGTTGCCGAATGGGTGGCCCGATCGGCTTGTTGTAAGTGCCGGTAATCTCGGCCAGGTAGTACGGACCTTGCGCTGATTTCCCGCTGCTCATGGTAACCTTCCGTCCTTGTGCTGCGAACTGGCCGATCCAACGCTTCATATTTGCGTCGACGCCACCCCCCGCTCCGCCGAAGAAATAGACAACCAGTTCGGCCCCTTCCTTGTCAGTAGCAACCGCTGGTAACTGGAACTGGCCAGCCCGCAATCGACTGGTTGGTTGCTGTTGCTTCCAGGCAACGGGAACCTCAAGTTGAATGTCTTGAAGCTTGACTTTCTTGGTTTTTGATTCTTCGGCGTTCAGATCTTGCACTAGAAGAGCAAGCAGGCAACTGCTGAGTGTGAATTTCCAGGTATGTAAAGTTCGGTTCATTACGAATCTCCAAGCAAGAGGGTGCATGTTAGTTTTCGAGAAAATATTACCGGTTAACGACCCAAATAAAGACGCCTATCAGGACAAATGCTGCTGCGGCTAGAAGAGTTACGACAATCGGTGTCCAGTTGGTTTTGTGGCGTTGGCTGCTAAGCCGCCGGGTCGTGGAATTGTTTTGGTCTGTTGTCCCTGCCGGGTTCGCGTTGCCAACATTTAAACTATTGAAATCGTTTAGGCCACCAGGTGAATTGAGGCCGGACCCTGGCTCTGGCGGCCCAGCCAACTGGGGAAAGATCTCGGCTCCTTGTTTCCAGTCATCCCAGCCTTCTTGCCAGACAAGAGAATCGGGTCCAACCCTTCCTTCCTGGATCCAGGATTTGAACAACTCTCCCTTCGCCGGACCAAACTGGTTGCCATTGGTCGAGCGGACGTACCAGACGAGATTTGGATTGACCGCCAGCGGATCGCTTGCGACTGCCGGTGGTGTTGTGGGAAGACTTGCCGTCGGTACTTCCGAGAGGGGGGCAATGCGAGTTGCGACGGGCATCGCTGGAGGTGGAGTGGCAGTGGTTGCGCCGGCACTGACGGTCTCGCTGGGAGCCGTTGCTTGAGCCTGTGTGGCTTGGCGCGCTGCCGCACGCTCAGCTTTTCCTTTGCGAGTGGATTTCAGTGGAATATCGACCTGGCTTTTGCACTTTGGGCAGTATCCCTTCTTTCCCGCCTGGTGGGTCTTTACATTCAGTTTATGGCCGTTTGGACAGCGAAACTTGATGCCCATGATATTTGCCTGTGTTGCCGGACGGTGAAAGAATGTTAGGAAACGAAAGTTCATTGAGCCGGAAGTTAACTGTTATTATAGCGTTGTGGCAATTGATGGGAAGTTTCCTTTGGGTGTTGGGCTGCTTATCTGGAGGCTCTATTTAAGCATGCGGCCCCGGCAGAAGTGGTGCGGTTGCCAGCAGAATTGAGGTTTCATGGCTGATTTAGTTCTCACGATGATGCCCAGGAGGCTCATTGTACTTTTGTTTAGTTGAATCAGCTTGCCAAGATGCTTACAATTTCCTTTTCCTCTGTCCCCGGCGTCGGGTCCTTTACTCTTCGAGATCTTTCTTGGTGGTGTGTAGCAATGGCAGAACCAGATGTGCTGCTTGATGAAACCGAGATCACGGACAGCCGACTTGAATTTGCCATCGTGGGTGATTTGTCGGAGAGCGAAGCGGACTTGTCCGAAAAGATACTGAGCGTGCCGGTTGGCGGTGAGTGCACCATTTTTTTTGACTCCCCAGGTGGCAGTGTTTACAGTGCTTTGTCTCTGATGACATTGATTGCCACGCGTCAGATTCGCGCCACCGGGATTGTTACCGGTGAATGTTCGTCGGCAGCCATTTGGCCCTTTGCCGCTTGTTGTTGCCGACAGGTGACGCCCTTTAGCGTGATGTTATTTCATCGCATGAAATGGCAAAGTGAAGAGCAAGTGGGATTACGAGAGGCGTCCGAGTGGGCTCGGCATTTTGCCCAGCTAGAAGAAGAGATGGATGCTCTCCTAACTCGATTTTTCGGATCCGCGATTGACCAGGTCGAGCAGTGGATTCAGGAAAGTCGATACATCTCAGGCCCGGAACTGGTCGCTGCTGGCCTGGCAGAGTTGATTGAGTTGACCCCGGTTGAGCTGGAGCAGGAAAGTGCCGCAGAGCGAGGATCTGGAATACTAAAGACGGTGCATGTTGCTTGAGTCGACCAGCTTACTTGCCGAGGGTTGTCATTGTTCTGCAGGCTCTTCTGAATTGGCAGTTGATTTGCCCTCTTCAGTCCTGCTGTTTGTGGAGTCGCGATGATTCGTCAATCAACGTTAACTGAGGATCCGCCGCTGCCGCTGCTGATCACGGGCATCGCCGGTGTTGCCGGGTTCAATGCGTTTCATTACTTTCAGGAACGTTTTCCAGGCCAAGTGATCGGCACACGGCGGGCTGATAACTGGCCCCTTCGTGGCGAGGGGATCGAGGGTTGCGATGCTGAAGACTACGATGGATTTGCCGACTTGTTCGAGCGGTACCGATTCCAGGGAGTGCTCAACTGCGAAGGAACTTGCAAGCTCAAATCGTGCGAACTGGATCCGGCGATGGCCCAGCGGGTCAACGTACTGGGCGTGAGTAATTTGCTCAAACTGGCTGGCCAGTACAGTGCACGACTGGTGCATTTGTCGATTGACCTGGTTTTTTCCGGGCTCGGTGAAGGTGGCCACGTTGAAGGGGATGCGACGGATCCGGTAACGGTCTATGGTCGCACCATGGTGGAGGCCGAAGGGCGGGTGTTGGCAGCCGATCCAAGTGCCTGCCTGCTGCGAATTTCCTTGCCGATGGGGATCAGTCACAACGGTCACGCCGGCGCCATTGACTGGATTCAGTCACGGTTCATGAAATCAAAACCGGGAACCTTGTACTTTGATGAAGTACGGACACCGACCTATACCGATTGCTTGAACCGCCTGCTTCAGCAAGTGCTGACGGGTGATCTAAACGGGCTTTACCATGCGGGTGGCCCGCGCCGCCTGAGCCTCTATGAAATTGCCCAGATCGTCAATCGCATCGGTGGCTATGCTCCTGAACACCTGATGGGTTGTTATCGCCAGGAAGCAGGTCCGGTGCCACCTCGAGCCGGTAACGTGAGCATGAATTCCGACAAGCTGACCGCAGCCATTGGTTTTGAACCTTTCGATCCCTGGCCTTATTGTCAGGACCATGTGCCAACTCATCGCGACTGGCACTGTGAACGACTTGCCAGCGAACCAGGCTCACCGGAGCTGTTGGCCGAGGTGTTGTATCGTAATCCGAATCGCCAGGAGAAGATCGGCGAAGGATAGCGAGGATCTTTCTCAAACGGATTCCTGGTTGGACCGTGAACGAAGCTGGTCGTAGTACAACAGGCCCACGATCGTCTTGGCATCGTGTATTTTTTGTTCTTGCACAAGGCTCATGGCTTGCTCCCAGGAAACGACCATGTTTTCAATCTGTTCACCCGCTTCGCGGGCTGCGGGTCCCGGAACTAAATCGGTTGCCAGGTACAATTGCATCCATTCGTCGAGGATGCCAGGTGATAAAAAGAATCCATGCAACCGTACCAGGGATTGAGCCTGGTAACCGGTCTCTTCGATAAGCTCGCGATGGGCCGTCAGTTCAGGAGCTTCGTCGGGCTCTAAGGTGCCCGCCGGCAGCTCTATCAAGGTCTCGTCTACCGACACACGGTAGTTCTGAATCAGGCAGACGTGATCCTCATCGACCATGGGGATGATCGTGACCGCACCGGGATGTCGAATGAACTGTCGACGAACTGGTTGGCCCGCATCACTCTCGCTAGTTCGTTCGACCACATCGAAGCGAGAGGTCGTGAGTAAATGTGTTTCTTCGTGTGTCATCGTAAAGCAAGTCTCCCTGTCAGTATCCGGGACGTTTCTCCTGGCGTTAAGATAGTGCTGGCGGGCGAATTTTCCAAGCCGCGTGGAAGCTGGCTAAACTCAGGGACTTTTATCCGTTTCTAGAATCGTCTACCTTGCGGAATACCCAGCCCGGATTGGATTCGGCTGGGCGAAAACCAGTTCAGGGTAAGGAAAACAGGTGACGCAGCACGAAGATCAGCGAGAAGATTTGATCCGTACGGCCACGGCGCTGGTGCAGCGCGTGGAACTGGCAATTGATGGATTTCCAGATTTACTGGTGATCGGTTTTCGCCGCAACGGTGCTGCTTCACTTTTCGTCGGCGAGGATCCAGTTTACCAGTTCAATGCCAGGGGAGAACTTCGGAGAGCTTTTCAAGCTGGCAAACCGGTAAAAGCAGAGTCTGGGAGGTTAGTTGAGTTGACGCGACAGCGAGCCGACAATCGGGTCGACATGCGGCGGCAAGAGCTGACGGATTTGCAGCAGGATCAGTTTCTCAGCCAATTGCGGCAAACATTGGACAAGTTGCAGCGAGCGTTGCAACAGAACCAGTACCGTGTTACGGGCCAAGTGCCTGCCGACCATGACGTGGTGCGACAGGCGTCTCAATGGATCGAGGGGTTAGCGGATACGATTCCTATTGCGGAAGTCGCCAACGTTCGTTGAATTAACTGGTCCGACCCTGTTTACAGGTTTTCGAAGGGAAGCGTATAGACGGTGGCGGTTCCTGCAGAGAGGGTGAATGTTTCTCCCTGCCGGTCGTGTCCACGTTGCACGTAGGCCAGAGCGATTGGCGATTCGCAAGCAGGGCAATAACACGCGGAGGTAATCCGGGCTACGACCTTGTCATCCACAGATAATTCGCTGCCAACTGCCGGAACAGCCGGTGAACTAAATTGCAGGCCGC
>JAYGDG010000548.1:0-4337 GCA_046583015.1 Pirellulaceae bacterium
ACTCCGCTAAACTACCAGCTATAGCAATTGATGCGACGGTTCCCTTAGGACGAGCTATGGGAGTTCTTATGCAGCCAGCAAATACGCTGAACCAACGGATACTTCGAGGCCTGGGCTTCACGACCGCTTTATTGCTAGGTCCCCTTGTGCTGCAGGCAGCTAATCCCGACGCCCTGCCCCTGCGAGCGACCAAGGGACTGTTCGATGTCTCAGCCAAGCAAACCCTGGGGCTAAAACAAATTCCCGGTGAGCACAAGGTCCTCTATCGGGCATCGGAAACAGGATACAAGTTTTGCCATCATCCCCAGCTGGTGGTCTTTCAGGACCGTTGTTATGCGATGTGGTCCAATGGCATTCGTGATGAAGATACACCGGGCCAGCGGATCCTGGTTTGTTCCAGCAGCGATGGCCAAAGATGGACCGAGCCAAGGGTACTGACGGACCATGATGCTGGTAAAGGGATTTGCGTAGCCGCTGGATTTCGTGTCTACCGTCAACAGTTGATCGCTTATTACACGGTGACGGGAGGTACTAATTTTCACCCAGATACCGCCCTCTATGCACGCCTGTCGAACGATGGCAGGGAGTGGGGACCGGCTCGTCGTATTACCAAGGGATTTTTTATCAACCCGCCACTGCAATTATCTAATGGGCACCTGGTCATCGGCGGCGAACATGTTGGAGAGCAACGATCCACGGCTCGCATGCGGATACTGGTCACCGAGGCGGCGGATGGTCTGAGTGGCTGGCAAGAAGCAAAGATCACCGTCAAAGATCTCAAGGTTATCGGTTACGCCGAGCCGAACATGTACCAGCGTCAGGATGGTACCCTCGTGATGCCACTGAGAAATTACAGCGGTTTCTTTTACGTGGCCACCAGTAGCAACCAGGGTCGATCCTGGAGCACACCGGTGAAGACCAATTTCCCTGATTCCACTGCCCGCTTTGCGCTTGGTAAGTTGCCGGACAAGACGATTTACCTGATCAACAATCCGGGACCAAAACAGTTTGACCGTCACTTGCTGGCGATTTCTACCAGTACCGATGGCAAGGAATTCAAGCGATCCTGGATTGTCCGCCATGAACCAACCAAGATGCGTTATCCCGGGAAAAGTAAGTTGGATGGCTGGCAATACCCGCACGCTATTGTCTGGAAATCGTTTCTTTATGTTGCTTATTCGATCAACAAGGAAGACGTGGCCGTCACACGAATTCCGCTAAAACACCTCCAGGAAACGACCAGGGATCGTCAGTGACAAATCGCTGTCTCGAAACAACTCCGGGTCTACCAGCGGTTTAGGGCGGATGACGAGAGAGGCCCTTATTACAGCGTTGCCAGCGGCTGTTTATTGACGATAATAGAATACGTGTACGGAGAACGGTCAGCCAAAGGCGAGAATCCACCTTGCGGGATTCCTTAAATGACGCGATCCTTCCGAGAGGGTTGTTGGCAGTAAAAGCAGGCACTCAGAAAGGCCAATGATGATCACGGTGAAAGGCTCCAGCTACCAGCATTGCGATGGTATCACGCGCCGCGGATTCTTGACCGCCGGCGCCTTGGGGTTGAGTGGCTTGACCCTGGATCAGTTGTTGCGAGCGGAAGCCGCTGCCGGGATCGGTTCATCGAACAAGGCGATTATCAACATCCATCTGGATGGTGGCCCGCCGCAAATGGATACCATCGACCTGAAACCGGATGCCCCGAGTGAAATTCGCGGAGAATTTCAGCCGATCTCAACAAGATTGCCCGGTTTCATGATCAGCGAATTGATGCCCCGGACAGGCTCGATCGCCGATCAACTGGTCTTCATCCGGTCGCTGGTCGGTTCCACCGGTCGGCATGATGCTTTCCAGTGCCAGTCCGGTTTTTCGCCCAGCGACATGGCGTCTGTTGGCGGTCGTCCTGCCATGGGTTGCGTTGTGAACAAGTTAAAGAGTTCACCGGCCGATGTTGCTCCCCTGTTTGTTGATTTGATGCAGGGTCGCCCACTGGTACGTAATAGCGCTCGACCAGGTTTCCTGGGACCAGGGTATAAGCCGTTTCGGCCTGACATGACCCATATGTTCCCGCGGGAACTCGAAGACGGTATGAAAAAAGAACTGGCCGCACTTGGGAATCACCACACGGTCAGCCTGACTCTCAACGAACAACTTAGTGCCCAGCGAATTGGTAGTCGTCGACAGCTGCTGGCTGGACTCGACCGGCTGCGTCGAGATGTTGATCGCAGTGGCATGATGGATGCCATGGATCGCTTTTCCAGCCAGGCGACAGAGATCCTGATTTCCGGTCAATTCGCCAGCGCGATTGATTTGGACAAAGAAGATCCTCGCGTTGTTGAGCGATTTACCATGGATGCTAACAAAGTGCCCGGGCGGCATGTTACCAGTGACCATCCGGGTGCTCCGCTGAAATTACTCATGGCCCGTCGGCTTGTTGAAGTTGGCGTTCGGTGTGTCAGCGTCACGTTTAGTGATTTCGATACACATAGTGATAATTTTGGTCGGATGCGACAGATGTTACCGATTGTTGATTTTGGCTTGCATGCCCTGATCACGGACCTCGCAGAGCGTGGCATGCTCGATGATGTGTCTATCGTGATTTGGGGTGAATTCGGACGAACCCCGAAAATCAATGGCAAGGGTGGCCGTGACCATTGGCCACGGGTAGGACCAGCGATGCTGGCCGGTGGCGGTATGAAAACCGGACAAGTGATCGGAGCGACCGATCGGCAGGCAGGGTCGGCGATCGAGCGACCAGTGACGTACAAGGACATCTTCGCCACGCTCTACCATAACCTGGGCATCAACCCGTTTGGTACGACGATTGTTGATCCCTCGGGACGTCCTCAATACCTGCTGGATTCAGGTAAACGTCTGCAAGAAGTCCTCTAGAAGGAACCAGGCCACTGCTCCTGCCGGATGTTTACATCCATTCTTTGATGGTGCGGCCTTCAATCAACTGAATCGGTCGTCCATCCGGCGCATTAGCAATCAAGTCGTGGGGGATGCCCAGCTTGTGATAGACGGTGGCTGCAATGTCATCACTATGGTACTCGTCCTTGACGACGACACCCCCTTCGGCATCGGTAGCACCCAGTACGAGTCCACCCGGTATGCCGGCACCAGCAGCAATGGCAAAGCCGGAGGTGGCCCAGTGATCTCGCCCGCTGGCCGAATTGATTTTTGGCGTTCGTCCGAAATCGGTCAGCCACAAGACCAGCGTACTCTCCAGGAGACCACGCTGCTCCAGGTCAATTAATAATTGCGGTAGAGCCTTGTCTACCGGTGGCAAGCGTGAATCCTTTAGCGACTTGAAGTTGTTTTGATGCGTGTCCCAGCCACCATCGGTGACGGTTACAAAACGAACTCCAGATTCAATCAACCGTCGGGCCAGCAAGCAGCTCTGCCCAAACCGGTTCTTGCCATAGGCTTCGCGTAAAGCGGTTTCTTCCGTCTCGATCTCGAATGCTTTCTTGGTTTCCGGCGAGGTAATCATGTTCAAGGCCGCTTTGTAGCTCTCGTCGAGAGACGCAAAAGCCTCGGGCTGTTCATCCGCTGCTTGCTGAATGGCGTCAATTTTTGCCAGTGCCTCGCGGCGCCGACTGACACGATCGAGCGTAATCCCCTCGGGTGGCGTGATATCGCGAACCGTGAATTTGTCAGCATTCGGGTCATTGTGAATTTCAAACGGGTTATGTTCCAGGCCCAGGATACCTGATGTTCCACCACCGTATCGTCGATCTACATTTTCACCCAACTGAACGAAAGGTGGCATGGCAGATTTAAATCCCTGGTGGTAACTAACCACCGAGCCGTAACACGGGTAAGCAATCGACGGGTTGAAACGGCGTCCGGACATGACCCACTGGTCCGCCGTGCCATGACTTCCATTACGCGGATTCCAACCACGCAACAGGGAAAATCGTTTCGCCTCCTTGGCCATGTTGGGGACGATTTCAGTGAATTTGATTCCAGGGAGTGCCGTGTCGATGACACCAAATTCACCCCTCACGCTCACCGGCGCATCCGGTTTGGGGTCAAACGTGTCATGATGACTGGTTCCTCCGCGCGTCCAGATCAAGATACAGTTGGTGTCAGATGCTTTTTTTCCGGCTCCCCGCAGTTGGGAGGCGAGCAGTGTGGGCAAGGAAAGACCCAGCGCACCAAGGCTACCGACTTGGAGAAACCCCCGCCGCGAAACACCATCACAATCGCGATACAAGTCCCTGTTGGTGTTCGGCATGATTTGCTTCCATATAAAAAAAGGGGCAGGTCAGTCCGTGGCGGGAATAATCTTATTTTAGCAGACGCTTCATTGAGTTTAAATGTGTATATAA
>JAYGDG010000201.1:0-4882 GCA_046583015.1 Pirellulaceae bacterium
ATGGTTCTGATGGCCAAAACAGTAAACTTTCGAGGTGTTTGTCGAGTCGCCTGTTGACCCGCTTGGTTTCATTATGCCGAGGGTCCCTCGTGAGAACAACCTTGATACGGATGATCTGTTGCTAAACAGTGCTGTGCTAAGAACTTGTGAAAGTGCCCTGGGGTTTCAAAGCATTCCCATGTATAATGATTTTTAACAATTGGCCGAATTCCATTTTACCTTCATAATGTGCCAGCCCGCCGAGATTTGCTCAGATTGTCTGGCGTCAAACCAATTGCTGGCCGATGGCTTGTGCACGATGACCGATGAAGAGCAAAATGCTGTTCATCGAGTCCAGTTTTCCAGGAAATAAGAAAAGTGTCTGGCGAGTGGTCTCTTCTTGTTGAGCGGGTTCTCCCGTGAATGACAAGATTAGGATTGTGGCCATGATCTTTTAAGAAGTGCTTCCGTTTATTGAGATTAGTGGTAAGGACGAAGTATGGCAACCAATATTGTCGATCGAGATACAGCAGCAGCGACCGCTGAAACAAAGTTCCAGTATCCGGGGCAGCCGACCACCTGTGATGGAGCAGCTGCCGTGGTCCACGTCGAAACGCATATCTGTCAGGGATCGGGTGCTTACCCGATTACCAGTTCCACCACGATGGGTGGTGGCTTCAACCAGGCAGTGATGAATGGCAGGCCGAATGTTTGGGGCGATGACTTGATTTTCGTGGAGCCGGAAAGTGAGCATTCGTCCGCTACGTTTTGCGAAGGATTTGCAGTCTCGGGAGGTCGCGTCACGAACTTTACGTCAGGTCAGGGTTTGATCCTGATGAAAGAAGTGCTTTACACGATTTCTGGAAAACGCTTACCGGTTGTCTTTAATATTGGTTCTCGTGCTCTGACCAGCCAGGGCCTGAATGTCCATGCTGGACACGATGATGTGATGGGCGTAGCGGATTGTGGATGGGGTATCCTGTTCGCTCGTAACGCTCAGGAAGCAGGTGACCTTTGCTTGATTTCTCGCCGCGCCGCGGAAGCGTCGTACACACCGTTTCTCAATGTTCAGGACGGATTTCTGACGACGCACACGGTTGAGACAGTACGATTGCTGGAACCGGAATTCATGAAAGACTTCGTAGGGAAACCGGAAGACAAGCTTCACAACTTGATGGATCCCGATAATCCGTTAATGTCAGGAGTGGTGCAGAATCAGGATTCCTATATGAAGGGGAAGATGGCTCAGCGGTGGTACTACGACCAGGTTGAACCGGCGCTGGCAGAGACCTTTGACGAGTTCTACAAGAAGACGGGTCGTAAATATGACTTCATTAATACCTATCGGTGTGAGGATGCAGAGTACATCCTGGTAGGGATCGGTTCTTACATGGAAACAGCTCAAATAACGGTTGATTACTTGCGAGATAAACAGGGGATCAAGGCCGGGTGTTTGAACGTCTATTGTTTCCGGCCGTTTCCAGCACGCCAACTCGTTGAAGCCTTAAAGAATTGCAAAGCATTCACGGTGATTGAACGGATGGATGAGCCGCTTTCACTCACGGGGAATCCTCTTACGCGTGAAGTCAAAGCGGCTTTTTGTGATGCTTTGAATGGGCAAAATGGCCTGGAGAAAATTGACACCGTTCCCAAGATGTATTCTGGGGTAGCGGGACTGGGCAGTCGTGATGTGCGGCCTGGCGACATCATTTCCATCTATAAGAACATGATGACTGATGGTCAGGATTTCTTCAGTATTGGAATTAAGCATGCCTCTGCTCTGACCCTTGACGAAGATCCTGATTTGCGCCCTTCGGGAGCTTTTTCGATGCGAGGCCATTCGGTGGGCGGATTTGGTTCGGTGACAACGAACAAAGTGATCGCTACCATTGGTGGCGATGTGTTTGGCAAAGACGTGCAGGCCTATCCCAAGTACGGTTCTGAGAAGAAAGGGCTGCCGACCACTTACTACCTCACCGTGGCAGATTCTCACATCTTTTCGCATGCGGAGTTGGAGCATGTGAACCTGGTTGTGCTTAATGATACGACAGCCTTGCTTAGTGGTAATCCTCTCAAAGGGATGGTTGAGGGCGGAGCGATTTTTATGCAGAGCCCTTATACCGAGCCTCAGGACGTCTGGGAGCGTATTCCTGCTGCTCATCAGAAGTCGATCCAGGAGAAGAAGTTGCGGGTTTACTTCATCGATATGGTGCAAATAGCGCGTGAGGTCGCTTCCGTTGCGGACCTGGAAATGCGGATGCAAGGAATTGTGCTGTTAGGTGGGTTCTTGAAATTGACCCCTTACGCGACGGATAGCCAAATGACGGATGATCTGGTTTACGAGGGAGTTGAAAAAGCACTGCGTAAGTATTTTGGCAAACGTGGTGAACAGGTGGTTCAGGATAACTTGACCTGTGTGAAGCGTGGTTATAGCGAGATGCAGGAGATCTCCCCGGAGATGATTAATGCCTAAGCGTTGCTGCCCTCAGCAAGATCAATCAATACAACAGACTTATTCAGTAATCGAGAAAGAAATCACATGTCAACGGCTGGAAAACCTTCCATGAACGAAGCCAATGAGCTGGATCCGTTCAATAACAATTCCTATGGCAGTCTCATCGACGCCGATTACAAGAAAGTCGATTTGCCTATTCTCGATGTCGTCGACTTCAACGAACGCGTGGTGCGTGAATACGAAGCAGGGAATGGTGAAAAGGAACTGCCAGCTGATTTGGCTATTGCCAGGTCACTGATTCCGGCCGGCACGGCAACCTTGCGAGATTTTAGCTATGTGGCACCCGAGATACCGGAATTCATTTCCGATAACTGTACCGGTTGCATGGATTGCGTTACGCAATGCCCAGATACGGCGATCCTGGGAAAAGTCCTGGCAGAGCCAGATCTGGAAAAGAAGCTTGATGGTATCGAGGATCAATCTGATCGCGAGATGTTCGACAATCAGTGGGCCAAGCCACGTAAGTACTATGATGGTCCGATTAAGAAAGGCAAAGACGGGGGCAGGTTTGCCATTTTGATCGACCCCAGCAAATGCAAGGGGTGTGCCGAATGTGTCACGGTCTGTGATGACCTGGCGCTGAAAATGATTCCAAAAACAGAACCGGTAATGGACGAGATACGCAAAAGCCATCGCTGGTTTAAGGAATTTGGTCCGACCGACGAGTCTTATGTCAGTGACAACTTGTTGATCGACATGATGCTCAAAGAAGATACCCTCCTCTATATGGGTGGGGCGGGTTCCTGCGCTGGCTGCGGTGAAGGAACCGCACTGAGAATGATGTGTGCCGCTACGGGATTGAAACACGGTGACCAGTGGGGCATCGTGGCAGCTACCGGTTGCAATACGGTCTATACTTCCACCTATCCGTACAACCCTTATCTGGTGCCCTGGACGAACTCCCTGTTTGAGAACGCTCCGGCCGATGCTATGGGCGTGCGATCTCGCTGGGATCAAATGGGATGGGACGAAAAACCGTTGTGGTGTATCGGCGGTGATGGCGCCATGTTCGATATCGGGTTTCAGTCTCTGTCCCGCCTATTGGCCTCGGGGATGAAAGTCAAAGTCTTCGTCCTTGACACCCAGGTCTATTCCAATACTGGTGGGCAGGCATCGACCAGTACCTTTACCGGACAAAACACCAAGATGAGTTTTCATGGTAAAGTGCTCGGTGGTAAACAGGAACGCCGTAAGGAAATCGCTCAAATTGCCATGATGCATCCGCGCACGTTTGTTGCTCAAACTACCTGCGCCCATACGAACCATTTCTATAAGTCGGTATTGGGAGCGCTGGAATTTGACGGGCCCGCCATCATTAACTGCTATACCACCTGTCAGCCGGAGCATGGCGTTGCCGATAACATGGCGTTTGACCAGGCGCGGCGGGCTGTCGACACACGTGCTTTTCCCCTGCTGATCTATGATCCCCGGGAAGGGAACACGATTCGAGAACGCCTCTCGTTGCAGGGAAACCCGGCAGTGAAAAACGACTGGTACACCAATCCGAAAACAGGTGAAGTTGAGGATTTTATTGATTTCTGTCGCAGTGAAGGTCGCTTTGGCAAGCACTTTGATAAAGACGGAAATCCCTCCTACACCTTGCTGGCAGGACAGCAGGATCGGCTGGAAAACTGGAACCAGCTGCAAGAATTAGCTGGCTTGCGATAAGAAGTCCGACCGTTTGTCGCCCTCCAATCGCTGGCACGGAATTAACCGTTTGCTTTGCTTGCTGAGGGCCGCTAGGCTAGCCCTTGTAAAGGATATGACTTTTTTATCCCTGGCAACGAACTTTTCTTGAGTGTTGCGACACGTACTGTTTGCGAGACCCAGGTTACTGGGACGCCAGGGGCCTTGACGCTGAAAAGGAGATTGCTGATGACACGTTTGTTTCAAGCTCTTACCGCGGTTCTGTTGCTGACACTCTCGGTCCAGCCAGGGCTCACAGCCGAGGATGGAAAGTCCGATGTCCCTTCTCCGGACGCTAAGAAACCAGTGCCAGCCAAGCAACCAGGCCGCATCCTGGTTCGGCCCCAAGCCCTTGTGGCAGTACCCAATATGCGTGTCACTCGCGAGCCTACAACGTTGCTGAGAAACTCCCAGGTTCAAGAAGAATTAAAGTTGGATGTAGCGCAACAAGATAAGATCAGGGATATCTACCAGCAGCAGAACGCGAAACGAACGGAGCAGTTCCAGGCCATTCGCGGTTTGCAGGGAGAGGAACGAAAGAAAAAGATCGCCGAGTGGAGAAAGCAAACGGAGACGGCTGCGAAAGAAACCCGGCAGAAACTTCGCCAGCTGCTGAAACCGGAGCAGCAAGCGCGACTGAACCAAATTGCCTTGCAAATGCAAGGTCAACGGGTTTGGCAAGATCAAGCCATCATCAAGAAA
>JAYGDG010000691.1:0-2862 GCA_046583015.1 Pirellulaceae bacterium
CTCTGAAAAGGAGCGTCATTAATTGCCAGCTGGCCAGGTTCAATGGCCTGTCTGATTAGCATATCAGATGGCTTGCGTGGTGGCTCGACATGGCCGATGATGCTATAGATGAGTAGTTTCGAAACGTCTTCGTGATCTGCAGAGCGACAACTGAAAAATCCGCGAACATGATTCATCACGGGAAAGGTAGATCCATGTACAGCCGAACCTGGTTACCAGTCATTTTAATGCTGTTTGTCATTGGTTGCTTCGGTAGTGAGGACATTGAGGTTGCGTTCGATTCTGGAAACCAGAATACCGGTAGCGATGGGGAACAGGCGAACAAGGATGGGAATTACGAGGGGCAGATTGTGATCGTCAGTGAAATCAATGGTGGTGGCGACCAGGACATAGGTTACAAGGCAACCGTTGACAGCCTCAAGGCCCATCCGAATCTCCGCGCTGTTTTTGCCATCAATGATCCTTCTGCATTGGGTGCCTGGCAAGCGATTAACGAGGCGAACAAGACTGATGTGATTAAGATTGTTGGATTTGATGGAGAGAAGGCAGGCAAGCAGGCGATCCTGGAAGGCAAGATCTATGCAGATCCGATCCAGTTTCCGAAAAAGATGGGTGTCGAGATCATGAAAAAAGTCCTGGCTTTCCAGGCTGGGGAAGACTACGAGAAGCTGGAATTGATTCCCACCTCACTCTACAAGAAAGCCGATGCAGAGAACGATCCCGAATTGCAGTCTGAGGCGCCGCCGGAGGCGACAACAGCACCAGTAGAACAGAAAGGTGTGATCGGTTACTCGGCCATGATGCTGAAGAATCCATTTTTTGTCGTCATCCGGGATAGCCTGACCGCTGCTGGCGCCCAAAACGGTTACAAGGTGATCACGACCGATGCAGCTTCCGATGTCGAAAAACAGTCCAACCAGATTGAGAATTTTATCAGCCAGGGTGTTGATGCCATTGTGCTCAACCCAACCGATCGACTGGCCATTGGATCGGCCATCAAGAAAGCCAACGAGGCCGGAATTCCCGTTTTTACCTGTGATTTGCAGTGTGTGGCCGAGGGTATTGAAATTGCCGGACATATCGGGACCGATAATTTCCAGGGCGGTGAACTGGCTGGTAAAGCGATGATTGAACTGTTGGGTGACGAGGGGGGTGAGGTCCTGGTACTCGACTTCAAACAGGCCAACTCCTGTGTCCTGCGTGTGAATGGTTTCAAGAAAGTGATTAACGCTCACAACGAGCGGCGTAAAGCTGGGGAATAGATGCCAGAATCTGATTCACCATGCGCCAGTGATCAGCCGCTGCTGGTAATGAAAGGGGTCTCCAAGTCCTTTCCGGGTGTTCGAGCGTTGGTGAACGTTGACCTCACGCTTTATCCAGGTGAAGTGCTGGCCCTGCTGGGAGAAAATGGGGCCGGCAAGAGTACCCTTATCAAGATCCTGGGCGGTGTCTATGCGCCCGACTGCGGTACGATTCAAATCCGTGGTGAAACGGTTGAGATGGAGAACCCACTGACGGCTCAGCGAGCAGGAGTTGGGATCATCTACCAGGAATTCAACCTGGTTCCGTCGCTTTCGGCTCGCGAAAATATTTTTCTTGGCCAGGAAGGGAGTATTTTCAGTTGGATAGCCAGCAAGCAAGAGAAACAAAAAGCTGAAGCATTATTTGATCGGATTGGAACTCAAGTTGATCCGGATCAATTGTGCCAGAACTTGACCGTGGCTCAGCAGCAGATCGTGGAAATTGCCAAGGCCCTGGCACTCAATGCCCGGATCGTGGTGATGGATGAGCCGAGTGCAGCCTTAACACCTCGCGAGGTAGAAGGCCTGTACGAAATTGTTGACGAACTGCGCAGCCAGGGAATTGGGATTATTTACATCAGTCACCGACTCGATGAGATCGATCGTCTGGCAGACCGAATCATGATACTGCGTGACGGGGAACATGTTGGCACCAGGCGTTCCGCGGATTTGGATCGGGACCAGATGATCGAAATGATGGTCGGTCGCAGCTTGAAAAATGAATTTCCCGAGCGAGAGGTTCAAGTTGGTGAAGAACGACTCGTCGTTGCTGGACTCTCGCGGGGTCGAGCTGTCCAGGATGTTTCCTTTAGCGTCAGGCGTGGAGAAATTGTTGGGCTGGCAGGCCTGGTTGGTGCGGGGCGAACAGAAACGGTGCGGCTCCTGTTCGGTGCAGACAAGATGGAGGCGGGAACCGTTACGCTCGATGGCAGGAAACTGGTTCCCAAGTCACCTCGCCAGATGATTGCTAACGGGGTTTGCCTGTTGACCGAAGACCGCAAGAACCAGGGACTCGTCCTGGGGCTGAGCGTGCAGGAAAATTTTGGATTGCCCAATATGGATGATTTTGCTACCGCCGGGTTCATCTCGAAGAAATCTGAAACGGCAGCCTTCTCGAAATTTGTCGACCAGCTGACGATCCGCCTCACCGGTGGCAGCCAGCTGGCAGCAACACTCTCGGGCGGAAACCAGCAGAAGCTGGTTCTGGCCAAGTGGTTGCAGCGAAATGCCGAAGTCATTATCTTCGACGAGCCAACGCGTGGCATCGACGTGGGGGCCAAGTACGAGATCTACCTGTTGCTCAATGAACTGGCAGCCCAGGGTAAAGCGATTATCATGATCAGCTCCGAGTTACCGGAAATACTTGGAATGAGTGATCGAATCATTGTGATGCATGAGGGAAAGATCGCCGGTGAAATTACGAATCCCGCTGATGTAACACAGGAAGATGTAATGCGATTGGCGACGGGGTCCGTGATCGCAACCATGTAAAGAGGAATTGGTTAAAGATGAAAAGCCTGCTTCAGAGCAAGTTAATTGCCAACTATGGCATGGTCTTGGT
>JAYGDG010000754.1:0-1877 GCA_046583015.1 Pirellulaceae bacterium
CTGCTGGCGACGCGACCTGGAAACTCCGAAGTTAAAATTCTATATGGGTGAACTTTGCACCAAGACCATCTGGGGAATGGACCTGAGGCCCCGTATGTATGCCATTAGCCGGAGGCAGAAAGAGGTTGCCCAGGCAGACCCGCTGGCCGAGTACATTCCCACCTCGCACGTGGGCGTGGAAATCGGCGGAGGGGTTGGACTGCATTATCACTATGGAACCCTCGGCCAACTGGAACACGGGGTCAATTATGCCACGGCATACCTGCGGACGGTTGGCAAGTTAAAGCAGAGGTTGCGGCCCCTGAAACAATGGCCTTATGCCAAGGGGAGCGACGTCAAGCTGTTTATCCTGGCCGGTCATCGCAACATGGAAGGTGAGCGGGCCTTTATCCAAGAGCTTAAGAATTTGCCGGGTAAAGCAGGCCTGCTGCAGAATAACAGGAAGATTGCTTACAAGTACAGCATCGGCGGGGGTTACCAAACCTCCGACGGCTGGGAACCGCTGGGACCGGCCGGTTACTACGATACCTTTGGTCCTGAACTAAGTTTTGGCCAGGCATTGCAGGGGAAGGTTGCCGGCAATATCGCGATTGCCAAGTTTACCCACAGTGGTACGCAGATTATTGATTGGACCCCCGAGGGAAGCGAAGCGAAGACCCGCAACATTTATCCGGCGTTTATTTCCTTTGTCAACGAATCCGTGAAGGAACTGACAGACAAGGGGCAGCGGGTAGAACTGGCAGGCATCTTCTATCACCTGGGTGAAAATGATATGTCGTTTGGGCCCTATCGCCGTGATGCTCCCAAACGGTTGCAGGCACTCATTGCCCAGAGCCGTCAGGATTTGAAAATGCCTGGGCTCAAGTGGTTTGTCAGCCAGCAACCTCCGACCGACGACAAGCGGGTTAACAACATTGATGTGACGGCAGAACTGGATAAAGTCGCCGTGGCAGACGAGAACTTAATTCACATCAAGGCCTTCGACCTACCCGAGCAGGAAAAGAAACTGGTTATCACCACTGAGGGTATTGTGGAACTGGGTGAGGTGATCGCGAAGCGTTATCTCTCTAGCCAGTAACGTTGCTCGTTCAAAGAACCTTTCTTAAACCGGTGGCGAGTTGCCGAGAAAGTTTGCTGACCAGCTCCGTATACTGCCTTGATTCACAGCCGTGGTACGATAAAGACTTGCCTTGATCCGAGAGAAAAGGAGCCATTGATGGGTAACGGAAAAACTTGTTGGGCTGCCACGAGTATCGCAACTGCAATGGTTATCTTGATGACGGCTGCCACGGTCCATGCGGCGGATCGGCCCAATATCATTCTCTTGATGGGGGATGATCACGGCTGGGACGAGACTGGTTACAACGGCCATCCTCATCTCCAGACACCTGTCCTGGATAAGATGGCTGCCCGCGGCCTCCGCCTGGATCGGTTTTACTCGGCACATCCTTCCTGTTCACCGACACGTGGCAGCGTGATAACTGGCCGGCATCCGAATCGCTATGGAACGTTTACTCCCAATTGCTCCATTCGCCCGGAGGAAATCGGTATCGCGCAGATCCTGTCGCAGGCCGGTTACGCCTGTGGCCATTTTGGTAAGTGGCACCTGGGTCCCGTGAAAGCTGCTTCTCCGACCAATCCAGGAGCATTTGGGTTTGACCAATGGTTGTCACACGACAATTTTTTTGAATTGAACCCAGTTCTCTCACGTAACGGAGGGCCCCCGACCCGGTTCGCGGGGGAAAGTTCCGAGATCATTGTCACCGAAACGATTCGTTTCCTGAAAACGGCACGAAGGCAAAAGAAACCATTTTTTGCGGTGGTCTGGTTCGGCTCGCCTCACGAACCGTACAGCGGTCTGGAGAAAGATCTGGCCC
>JAYGDG010000779.1:0-5686 GCA_046583015.1 Pirellulaceae bacterium
CGTGGAACTGGCAATTGATGGATTTCCAGATTTGCAGCAGGATCAGTTTCTCAGCCAATTGCGGCAAACATTGGACAAGTTGCACAGGGCGCTGCAGCAGAACCAGTACCGTGTTACCGGCCAGGTGCCTGCCGACCAGGATGTGCTGCGACAGGCGTCTCAATGGATCGAGGGGTTAGCGGAGACGATTCCTATTGCCGAAGTCGCCAACGCGCGTTGAATGAACTGGTCCAAACGTGCCTACAGGTTTTCGAAGGGAAGCGTACAGACGGTGGCGGTTCCTGCAGAGAGGGTGAATGTTTCTCCCTGCTGGTCGTGCCCACGTTGCACGTAGGCCAGAGCGATTGGCGATTCGCAAGCAGGGCAATAACACGAGGAGGTAATCCGGGCTACGACCTTGTCATCCACAGATAATTCACTGCCAACTGCCGGAACAGCCGGTGAACTAAATCGCAGGCCGCAAAGTCTTTTGTTCACATGGCCCATCGCATCAATGCGAGCTATCGTTTCCTGGCCGAGGTAACAACCCTTGGTAAAGCTGACGGCACGATCGTTCCGGTCGATTTCCTGTGGCAGATTGCCGTCCGTGATATCCTGCTCGTAGTGCGGAAATCCTGCTTCAATGCGACAGATCTCAGCCGCTTCAGGCAAACAGGATTTAATGCCCGTTGCAACCAGGATTTGTTCGATGGCGGCAGCCTGTTCCTGTTGGCTATTGATGGCATAGCATGGGTAGCGCGACCAGGGGACGTTGCGAATCGATACGGGAATCGACTGGAGTTGCGCCTCGACGTGTTGCAGTTGCTGTTCGGGTACCGGTGTGGTCAGTTCTTTGCTGAGCAGTTCAGCAGCCTGTTCGCCAGCGAGTAGCCACTGGTGCCAGGCCTGCGTTTGATCCTGAAGTACGACGTCCTCTTGGATGATGTATCGATCCAAGTGATTCGTTAAGACCTCGGCTTGTCCTGCCGTGGTTTCCAGGACCAGCGATTCTCCATGACAGTAAACCAATACGAAGCCGAGCGTTTTTCCTTGCAGGTTAGTCAAGAATGCTTCACAGCCCGTACCTGGCTGCAGTTGTTTGATGTTGTTGGTACAGAATCCCTGCAAGAACGTCTGGCGATCCTTGCCAGTTAACTCGATTTGGGTACGTGCCCCCAGGTCCACCAGGCCAGCGCCCTGGCGGAGGACCTGGTAGTCGGTGGCAATCTGTGGCAGGGAAGGGGCAGACATGCTGAACGATCTGGACCTGAAAACTATGCGGATTCGGTAGATTCGTCAGCGATTAGAACCGCTCGATGGGCATTCGCTAACAGGATGCAGCTTTCAAATTGCTGGATTAAGTGACTGATTTCCTGGTTTTCGGAGATGTAGCCCAGTCCCAGGTCTTCGACGGCCTCTGCTTCCAGGCCACTGAGCAGGTAAATATGGTTGCGCTGGCGCGCTTCGACTAGTAACGAGGCGGAGATCGCGTCCTTGGACCGATCTCGGTTCAGTTCATGCGAGAGAGTTTTGTCATCTTGCCTGGAACTGAGTCGCTGCAAGGCGGGGCCAGGCCCGCATTGCAGATCAGTGCACAACACGATCACTCCCTGTTCTTGAACGACCTGGCTGGCGACATGAAGTGCTCGGCCAAAGTTAGTCCAGGTTTGCTGCTGGTGATTCCCTTCAATGGTTGCCACGACTAGTTGCGCTTTACCGGGGACTTCGTGGTGCCAGGTTGCTTTGGCCAGGCGTTCTCCTTCTGCCCGGACACCGACCGCAGTGCTGGCCAGCACGTGCAAGAGGCTCTGATGTGTACCGGGGACCAGTTGCAGTATCAACTGGATTCCCAGCAGCCAGCCAGCTTCGTCAACTTCTTCGATACGTCGCTTACGGTGTACTGGGGAAGTTACTGAACTGGGTGCTTGAAATTTTTCCTGCGTGGAAGCGTCTGCGAAGGCTGGAAATAAACTGCCGTGTGGCCCCAGGTAATCCAGTGAGCCAGGAATCCGTAACAAGCTAACTGGCAGAACCATATCGGCATCGAAGAGAGTTCGGTTGATATGAAGCGGCCGTCCTTCTTCTGACGTGGCCAGGAATGCGAGATTTTTTGAATCGGTTGGATCGTGCAGTTCGACCCGGATTGCGGGTTGGATTTCGCTGGGGAGTTGTCCCACGAGGTCCGTGTTTAACAGGCTTGCTTCCGAACAGACAACGGTAATGTCTTGCGGGTCGATGATGTCCGATTCGAGAATCGCGTGTACGATGCCGGCCAGGACAGCGGCTGGTTGAGGGACTTCATGATCCAGGGCGATGGCAATACGATCACCCGGAATTACGATTTGGGAGATTGCTGGCAGATCAAGCGGGCTGGTCAAGGCAGTACTGACGGCAGCCGCAGGATCGTCTAAAGGGGTTCCCGGGACGGAAGAGAAGTCAGCCAATATCGAATCTGGGGAGATTTCGATATCAAGTGTCTGGTTGTTTCCGTAGGGTATTTGGCAAGTCATCGGTTCGTTAACTCATGGCTGAGCAGCACTTTTTTGTTACTGGCAAGGTGGTTCTCTTGATTTTACACAATCTTCGGACCTTTGAATCATAGCCCGGTTTTTTTGACGAGGTCAACAGTCGAGCTTTACGGATTAGCTGACTTTTGAATAATTCACGGTGATTGTCAGGATCCCAAGGGTAGATTTAAAGTATGAACCAGCCAGGCCAGTAGCCTGACCCTTGCGAGGTTTCGTGAGAGCTGGTGAGCCAAGTCCGTCGAACGGTTGATTAACAGGTTGTTAGCATGAAGCGAATTCGTCTTTTTCTGGTCATCTTCTTATTGCTAGTCAGTGGCTGTCATTCGCAGGATCAAGATCCGTCGAACGGCGGCAGTGGTACGCCTAAAGACTCTTTGTCCGCCTTGCAGATCTTACAGAGAATGATCAAGACGTATCAGGCGGCTAACAGTTACCAGGACCAGGGTATTGTGACACTCAGTTATCGTTACGCGGACGAACCGCGCAAGGATGTTTCGCAAGCGGCCGTTTCCTGGTTAAAGCCTAACCATTTACGCCTGCGAGCCTACCAGTTGTCATTGACCGTTGACGGGGACAAGTTGCGAGCCCGGGTGGCAGATGAGAGTACGAATAATATTGGCAATCAGTTACTGGTTCGTCATGCTGGCGAAGTGACGTCGTTAACGGATATTTACGAAGATCCCCTGGTTAAGGATGTGCTTATTGGAGGACGTGGAGGCCAGCCAGTACAGTTGGAGCTGCTCCTGCAGCCGAATCCACTGGAGACGTTTTTGGGTGAGGAAGTGTCGCTCGAGAAAATGTCGGCTGTCAGTATTGAAGGTCACCGTTGTGACCGAATTGCCGTGAAGACTGATGATGGCCGCTATGAATTATGGATTGACCAGGAACAATTCTTACTGCGACGACTAGTTTACCCGCCCACAGCTTTTGTTAAGGACATGCTGGCCGACCCCCAGATTCGTGATGTTCAATTGGTGGCTGAACTGCGCAGCGCGGAGTTGAATCCCCAGCTGGGCGATAGCGAATTCTTGCTCCGTGTTCCCGAAGGTGCAAAACAAGTGGAACGCTTCGTTCTCCCACCGCAGCCCTTAGCCACGGACCTTTATGGAAAGCGGGTTGGTACGTTTCAGTTTCAAGGCTTGGACGGTACGACGATCTCACGTGAGTCACTGGCTAACAAAGTGACCGTCTTGATGTGGTTTACCGATCACCCGGCCAATCGCAGCACGGTGGCGCAGTTAGATTTAGTAGCAAGTCAATTTCAGAATGATCCACGGGTGTCGATTTATGCAGTCTGCACTGAACCGGCAGAAGTACAGGATCAGCGTATTCGTGATCTGAAGAAAGAGTGGAAACTCAAACTGCCGGTTGTCCGTGATCTGGAAGCGTATGGGCGAGACGTTTTCCGGATTCCTGTGGCCCCAACGCTAGTTGTCCTGGATGGTCGGGGTCGCTTGCATTTGTTTGAAGCCGGACCTAATTCGGAGTTGAGTGTCCAGTTGTCGCTGCGATTGAAGCAGTTGGTCGATGGAACCAACTTGGCTGCAGAGACACTTGCCGATTTTGCTGCAGAACAAGAATCTTATGAGCAAGAGTTGTTGCAATCTCACCAGGCGTCAGTGACATCGACTCAAATCAAACCAGCCAGCGAGCCGGAGTTGTTTGAATTGAAACCGATGTGGGTCAACAAAGATTGCCAGCAACCGGTCAACCCGTTGCCGGTGACTGAAGTGGATGGATCGCTGTCACTCTATGTGCTCGATGGCAGTCATGTTGTTAAGTTGGATGCCGAGGGTAAGACCGCTGGACGATTCGACTTGAAACTTAAAAAGCAGGCTCCGGTCAGCTATTTGAGGACGGCAGTCGATGATCAGGGCAACCGCTGGTTTGCAGCGGGACAGATGGGGGGAGCTTGCGTTTACGTGTTTAACAGCCAGTGGCAGCAGCAGTTTTCTTTTCCCGCAGCTGATCAATCTCATCCCGGTATCGAGGATTTTCAATTGGCTGATTTGGACGGGGATGGAGTGGTCGAATTGTACCTGGGATACCGTGGAGTGGTTGGTATTCAGCGGGTCTTGTTGAGTGGCATTCGCCAGTGGGGGTACCGAGGCGTGGAGGGAGTTCTTTCCCTGGCGATTACGGGTGCGCTAGACGAAGATGCTGGTAACCTGTTGGTAACCACGGAAGCTGGCGTGATGTATCGCTTGGATCCGAGTGGCCAGTCTGGTCGAGAGATCCGCGGATCGGGGCTGGCTGTGCACCACCTTTTCCGGGCAGGATTTGCAGTCGGTCAGGGAGCTCAGTTTTGTGCCATCGTGTCGACGCGAGACCGCATGGCAGTCGGACTTGATCGCAAGTTACAGCAGGTTTGGCAGTACCAGTTGCCGGCTGGGACGTTTCCCAACGACTTGCGGTTTGTTCAATTTGGAGAGTTGCTGGCTGATCAAGGTGGGCAGTGGCTGATTGCAGCTGCCGATGGGACCCTGCATATCGTTGATGCAGCGGGTGAATTTGCCGATCAATTTGCGACGGGGCGACGCTTGAACGGGTTTGCCGTTGGGCGCCATGGGGACCAGGCGGTCCTGTTCCTGTCGGATCAAACGACCGTGACGGCCTGGAAGATTCTGCGCCGCACACCTGCGGACTAAACAACGTCGTGCATCTGCTGAAACTGTCTGGCGAGGCCAGTTGGTGATCGCGCGAAGCGCTGGCTGGCATATTAATAACATCCGCTATAAACCGACGCCTGCCGGCACCCTGATTTGAACAGGCTGCGCTGGTTTCGAATTAACTGGACAGCGTGTTGTCTATCCTACAACCGCTACAGCTGACATACGTTATACAGCCCTGCTTGGGACTGTTATTTAAGTGGCTTCGTCTACAGGTGGAGTAAAGCCCCTGGAAGTAGCTCGTCGATGATGACAACGATGGATTTCAGTATGAAGTCCTCTGAGTTCATTGGCTGTAAGGGCCAATTCGATTCGCAAGCTTTTGTTTTATTCTTACTTCTGAAAGCTCGCTAATCGAAAACTGAACAAGAAACTTTTTGTGCGTATGTTTATATGAATTAGCGTTTCCCAATTGAAGGAGCCTCCCAATGAGAACGCGATTAATGTTTCCCGTCTTTATGGCGGTTGGGTTAGTAGTGTTGATACTAGCCTCTACATCCAACGCTCACG
>JAYGDG010000787.1:0-13854 GCA_046583015.1 Pirellulaceae bacterium
GATCCGGAAAAAAACTTGCGGATTCCCTGGCAGCAACTTTGGAGAGCCCGTTCCGAACGATAGGATTCTGTGACACAATAGGGCAGTAGAACCATGTGTGGCAAATCCTCTAATTCGCAGCGGCCCATTCGCATCAAGACGGGCAAGAAGGTCTTGTTTTCGTGCCTGATCGCGCTAGCTTTGTTGGCCTTGATAGAGATTACCTGTCGCCTGGCGGGAGTGGGGAAAAGGCAACAGACGCATCAGGACATTGCCAACTGGCAACTGCAATGGAAATCGGATTTCTACGTTTTTGATGCCAAGCAAGTGGATCCGCGATTTGGTGTCAATCAAGATGGTTTGCGAGACCGGGATCATGCGGTTGCTGCCGATGATGGCAGCCGGCGTGTCGTATGTCTGGGTGACAGTGTCACCTACGGGTACGGGGTACAACGCGAGGAAAGTTATCCCAGCTACCTGGAAAAAGAACTAAACAAGACGGCTTCTTTCGAGGTCTTTAATGTTGCCTTGCCGGGCTGGTCAACTCGCCAGCAGCGGATTGCCTATGAGCGGATTGCGAGACGTTACCGCCCCGATTATGTCATCTTGGGGGTGTGCTTGAATGATATTGCTGAAATGCAGAATAACCTGGCAGGTCCGCCACCCCGTTTCCTGGGGACCTTGTACCGGTACTCCAGTTTTGCCCGTTTCCTGTTACCGGGACATCAGCGCGAGATCCACCAGGTAGAGGAGTTGTTTACAGCTCAGGACAGTGACCGGGTACAAGAGGCATGGGAGTTGATCTCTGATGAAATAGAGACGATCGCTCAACTGGTAGCAGCCGATGGTGGGCAGTTCGGCCTCTTCTTGTTTCCTTTTCAACGGCAGGTTCTGGCGGATCCGCCCCCAGCAATTCCACAAGAGAAGTTTCGCCTGTTTTGCCAGCAGAGGAAGATCCAGTATTGGGATGGGCAGAAGTCACTGGCAGATCTGGGAGTGTACGGTTTTATTGACTATGATCATCTCTCGGCACGGGGAGGCCTGGCCGTGGCCAGGCAGATCGCACAGTCCAAGTGGATCACGAACCCGACTACCACCAGCGAATCGACTGAGGCTCACTCGAGCAGGTCTGCCTCACCTTAAGCTGACTGACCTCTTTCCTGACAGATGAGATACGTGTCCAAACGCAGACAGGCCAAAAGGAGTAACGAGATGAGCAGCTCGCTGACAACGCGAAAAAAGCTCTTCTTTGCTTTGCTGGCAACGTTGCTGGCCGTGGCCCTGATGGAAATGGGTGCCCGCACCTGGTTGTTTTTCTTGACGCCGTCGTCCGCACAACTGGCGACGACCAGTGAGCAGGACCGCCTGGTTCAGACGATGCGGAGCGACCTGGAGAGTGCTGACCAGGGGCAGCAGTTATATGCCACGGACGAGCAGTTGTTCTGGAAATTACGGCCCAACGTGCAGCTTAACGTCCGCAACAATGTCTACCAGATGACTGGTGAGCCGCTGCGTTGGAAAATTGAGACCAATGCTGCCGGGTTTCGTGGCCCCTGGTTGGCAGAGGTTCGCGAACAGGCAGAGCCGCTGGTAGTCTGCCTGGGAGATTCCTGCACCTTTGGTTTTCGGGTAGACCAGGAGGAGACTTATCCCAGTCAATTGCAGGCCTATTTGCGTGCCCAGGGTCTGCCGCGGGCCGTGGTACTCAATTGTGGCGTACCGGGATACTCCTCTTTCCAGGGGGCACGTGTGGCTCAGCAGGTGTTACCGCGCGTGCGTCCGGATTTTGTCGTCATGGCGTTCGGTGCCAATGATCTGGAACCGGCCTTATGGACTGATTTACAGCGTAGTGGGCAAAGCGTCCAGTTACCCGGTGCTCTTTCGGGGTTGCGCAGTCGACTGGGCGTGGCGAGACTTTTTGACCGCTTGTTTCGCAGCCAACGTGTTGCACCGGATGCCAGCATTCCAAGTCAGCGGCGGGTTGGTGAGGAGCAGTATGCAGCCAACTTGTTGGCGATGATAACGGCCGCCAGGCAGGTTGGTGCGGAGGTCATGGTTGGGGACTTGATCTTCGTGGCTCCCGTCTACGCCAAGCAGATTGAGCTTCTTGTTCGAGAGCAGCACGTCGAGCATTTGGATGGTCGGCGTCTGGTTCAAGAGGGCCTGGAGCAGATCCTGGCGGGCAGCCGTTTCCAGCAGCAGCGGGCAGCCATCGATCAGTTTTGGGACACGGAACTTGCCAAGTATAATTTCGTCTACTACAGTGAGCAGTACTACCAGCGGCTATTGAGTATTCCACAGTGGCAAGGCTATTTGCGTTATTTATTGGTTGAACCGGTCCATCCGAGTCCGCTGGGACATCAGCTTATTTCTGAGCAGATTGGATCGTGGATTCTCAAGAAAAATGGTCAGCAGGACGATTGAATTGTAGCCTGGACCAGGTCATATCAGGTTTTCAGAGGTGCTCTGGCAACGAGAAGTTGTATGCGAGAAAAACCATCTCAGAGCGATTCAACTCGACGTCACTGGATGATGATTATCGGCGCAGCGACTCTCGTGCGACTGTTGTATTTCCTCTGGTTCTTGAGTTCGCCGTTGCATGGTTACTATTTCGCTGACCATCTCTATTACCGCAATTGGGGTATGCAAATTGCCGGTGGTGACTGGTTTGGGCAGGAGGTTTTTGAACAGGGGCCCCTGTACGCTTACTTGCTGGGCGTGGCCTTCCGGCTGGGGTTGAGTGACACGCTGGTCCTTTTTTGTCAGTTGCTGGCGGGTATCGCCAGTGCGCTGTTGATTTACGAATCAGGAAAGCGACTGTTTGACGTCAAAACGGCTTTGCTGGCCGCCTTGCTGACCGCTGTTTACGGTCCACTGGTCTTCTACGAGTGCATGTTGATGAAGTCTTTCCTGTTACCGCTGCTCACAACGGGGGTACTCTATTGTAGTTTGCGCTACCAGGTCTCCTTGCGGCCAGGCTGGCTTTGGATTGCTGGAGCGTTGATTGGGCTGGCCTGTTTGATTCGAGAGAATCACCTGCTCTACATAATCCCTCTCGGTTGCTGGGTTTGGTGGTGCGGCGCGGGACGAGTAACGGCGGAGGGGAAACCAGCAGCGATTTCAGGCCGGCGACGTGGAATTCATCTGGCGATTCTTGCCGGTTCCCTGGCACTGGCCATTCTGCCTGTTACGCTGCGCAATTATTCACTTGCCCGGGAGTGGGTCCCGGTGACTGCCGGCGGGGGTGAAGTGTTGTACCTGGCTCACGGGCCCGAAGCAAATGGTTATTTTCATACGGTTCCGTTCGTGAAACCGAGTCCTTGGAGAGAGCATGAGGATTTTCGTCTTGAAGCAGCCCGGCGTTCCGGGCGACCACTTTCCCGTGCTGAAGCTTCACGGTACTGGAGTCAAGTGGCGCGGCAAGAGATCATCCGCAGTCCGGGCAGGTCATTGAAGTTGACATTGAAAAAGGGAGCCATCTTTCTTTATGACCTGGAAGTACCGGATTCGGCAGACTATTTGCTCTGGCGCAGTTACCTGCCGATCATGTGGCTGTTGCCGACGTTTGGGTGGTTCGTGGGGTTGGCGTTATTGGGCAGTGTCATCTGTCTGAGGGACCTGGGAAAGCACCAGTTATTATTGGGATTAGTTGCCGTTCATTTCATTTCTGTTCTTGTGACCTACAATTTCGGGCGCTTTCGGATCGGCATGATGCCTTTGTTCCTGCTGCTCGCTGCCCAGGGATTGATGTGGCTGCTTCGTTCTCTGCAGGCGACGGATCCGAAGCTCAAGAGAATGGCCTGGCTGGGCGCCAGTGGCGTCTTGTTGTTGAGCCTGGTAAGTTTCACGACACCTCCCGGGTATTCGCTGGCAGCCTACCAGCGGAAAGTCCCGGTCACGATCAAGGGGATCCAGGAGCAGCAACAGGCCCGCGAGAACCTGGCAGACTTGCAGTCGCAGGCTCTGTTTCAGTCCGGGCAAGCGATGTTCCAAATGCAATTGGGACACACCTATGCCGTGTTGGGTTATCGACCGGAGGCGATCGAACATTTTCAAGAGGCGCTTCGACTGGATCCCACCAACACCGATATCTACATTGGATTTGGTTATGATCTGAATCGGCTGGGGTTGCCGGAGGAGGCAGCTAAACTTTGGCAGCAGGCCGAGAAGCTGCATCCCCAAAATGCCAAGCTGCAAGAGTTCCTGGGATCGTATTACCAGCAGCGGGGTGACCTGGATGGGGCGATCACTCATTTTCGCAACGCGATTCGTATCGATGCACAGCAGACAGCGATTGCTGCGAATTCCCTGGCCGTCATCTTGATCACGCACCCGGACCCGGCTAAGCGAAACGGTCCGGAAGCAGTTCAATTGGCGTTGAGTGTGCATGCTTCACTGCAAGCGACGGGGCAAGCCAGTCCGCAGGTGCTAACAACCTTGGCTGACGCCTATGCGCTCTGTGGCCAATGGGAAATGGCCAGCCAGACCATCGCCGAAGCAATTCGTTTGGCGCAAAGCATGGGGCAGGTAGAGTTTAGTCAGCAGTTGCAGGGTCGTTTGCAGCAATATCAACGGATGCAATAAAACTGTTTTAAGTCTTGCATGGCAAGGCCTTGGCCAGAAAAGAAAACCGCTCGATTCCTGGGTTTTACTTGAAAACGGCAAACGGTCAGGGGTATAATCTCCAGCAACTTGGTTTGACCAGTGTCATGGTTTGGTTAAACGTAAGTTTGCGTCTGCAAACATTTTTTTGCGATTGACCCGACCAGTCTGGCTGCCAGGTTCGTGGACCATCACGTAGGTCCCTTTCTTTCTTGACCTGGAAAGTAAAGCAAAGGTCATGACCTCCTTCTTACGGGAGACTGGCGGTGGGCAAGAAGTTGTATTGTGGGAACTTGAGTTACAGCGTTCGAAGTCCAGAGTTGGAAGAACTGTTCACTCAGTTTGGTACGGTTGAAAGTGCACAAGTGATTGAAGACCGGGAAACGGGTCGCAGCAAAGGATTTGGTTTCGTGGAAATGAGTTCCGATGACGAAGCTGCAGCTGCCATCGAAGCACTTGACGGACGGGACCATGAGGGGCGGACGATTCGGGTGAACGAAGCCCGACCACGAGAATCTCGCGACTAATGGACAACGGGAGCGAACCAGCTCTCGTCAAAGAGGACAGCAACTGTTGAACTGGCTTTTGTCAGGAAGTGGAGTCGGTTACAGACGCCAACCTGCACGATAGCGGTGGCGAATGTACTGGTTCGCTTCCGATACATTCGTAATCCGCATGTTCTTGGCGTCCCAATGGATTGTCTCTCCCGCTCGAAGTGCGACGTTACCGAGTAAGACCGCTTCTGTCATGGGACCTGCATAGTCGAAGTTAGAGAGTGCTGGCTTACCACCTTTGCAGGCATCAATCCACTCCTGGTAATGATGGCTGTTAAAGTCACTGGGCTTGACCAGGTCTTCAGCAATCTGTTTGAAATCTGCTGTCTTGGCGCCCGACAGGAACTCGCCTGCTCCCCAGGCATTAGGGATGTAGAGCGAATCTTTGCTGCCGACAAAAATACTACCGTTGGCAGGAAGCGGGCGGCCCTTGACAAGATCGGCAGACGGTTTCTTACCACCATCGTACCAAACGAGTTTTACCGGTGGCCGCTTACCACGCTGCGGAAACTGCAGTGTAATGATCGACCATTTGGGAGCCGACTCGCGGTTCACTTCGGGACAGGTTGCGGCAACGGTGGTCGGGTCGCGCAGATCGAGTGCCCAGTAGGCGAGATCTTGATTGTGACATCCCATGTCGCCTAGCGCCCCGGTACCGAAATCCCAGAAGCCGCGCCATTTAAAGGGAACGTAAGCGGCCTGGTAGGGGCGGTTGGCTGCCGGGCCGAGCCAGAGTTGCCAGTCCAAGGTCTTGGGAACCGTCGCTTGTCCCTCGGGACGCTTGATACCTTGTGGCCAGATGGGACGATCGGTCCAAATATGAACTTCCTTGACATCTCCCAGCACACCGCCGCGAATCAACTCCACCAGCCGACGGGAATCAGGATGCGAGTGTCCTTGATTTCCCATCTGGGTAGCGACTTTGTGACGGCGGGCCAGTTGCGTCAGGAGGCGTGCTTCGTCGACTGTATGGGTAAGTGGTTTTTGACAGTAGACATGTTTACCCATCTTGATGGCCATGGCAGAAGCGACTGCGTGCGTATGGTCCGGTGTTGAGACGGTGACCGCGTCAATGCGGTCTCCTTCTTTTTCCAGCATGACACGAAAATCGGTATAGCGAGTTGCCTTGGGGTACTTGTTAAAGGACTGGCTTGCGCGGACTTGATCGACGTCGCAGAGAGCAACGATATTTTCCCGGGCGCAACCGGCGATGTCGACGTTGCCTTTGCCGCCGGCGCCGATGGCAGCAACATTTAAACGGTCATTTGCTCCGAAGGCAGTTTGCGGAACAAAGATGGGAGCGGCTACTGCGGTAGCACTGGCGACTAGCGTTCGCTGGGTGAATTGACGACGCGTGAGAGTTGGTTTGAGTGTCATCGGTTTTTCCTTTTACAGTAAATGTGCCCTGATTATTTATCATGAGGGGCGTGTGGTCAATCAAGGGCCGGAGACGATCTGTTATAATAATGTAGTAGACTTGGCTGTGACGGTAGTCCTCAGGAACTGGTAGCGATGTCGTTTCTCTCAAACACCCGAATCCTGTTGATGTTGGGCAGCTGCCTGCTGCTGTCCGGGTGCCAGCGAACCGATAAACCGGAGATCGCAAGTGGGGACCCGCCGGATAGTCACCAGGAAATGGTCGACCTCTTGCAGCGGACTAAAACACTGCAATCGGATTCGGTGTTTTTCGGGAATCGGCAGTTGCGCATGGCCCAGGAGATGCTGGCCAAACTGCCCGCTTCGGCACCTGTGATTCAACGAATCTATGCGCTCCAGATGATCGGTGAAGAGCAGCTAAAGCATGGTCGCACTCAACTGGCATTGGAAAGTCAGAGAGCAGCTCTGAAACTCTTTAATGAAGAAGCAGACCAGTTGACTGATGATGAGAAAACACTGACCAAGATCGAGGTCAGGATGTTATTTCTCGTGGCACTGACCTACTTGCGGATTGGCGAAGTTGAAAACTGTGTGCATTGTCAAACTGGGGAGAGTTGTATTCTGCCAATTCGTAAGGGAGGTATTCACCTCCAACAATCCGGTTCGCGGCACGCGGTAGAGTATTTCCAGCGGGTGCTGGCAAAGGATCCTGACCATTCGGGCGCCCGCTGGTTGTTGAACATTGCCTACATGACCCTTGGTGAGTACCCGGATTCCGTTCCCAAGCAATGGCTTGTTGGCTTCGATACCTTTGATTCGAAAGATTCGTTCCCAAGGTTTGCGAATATTTCCCGTGACCTGGGATTGGATGTCATCACGCTCAGCGGTGGCGTGGTGGCAGATGACTTTGATAATGATGGCTGGATTGACTTAATGGTTTCGACTTGGGATACCGCGGGCCAACTCCTTTGTTATCGAAACAACGGCGATGGAACTTTCAGCGAACGGACAAGCGAGGCAGGTTTAACCGGTCTGTTTGGTGGCTTGAACATGATCCAGGCAGATTACGACAATGACGGTGATGTGGATGTGCTGGTGTTGCGGGGAGGATGGCAACGGAATGCACCTGGTATTTCTCATCCGAATTCGTTGCTGCAGAATGATGGAGAGGGTCATTTTCGTGATGTTACGTTTGCTGCTGGGCTGGGCGAGCGTCATTATCCCACGCAAACGGCTTCCTGGGCAGACTTTGACAATGATGGGCTGCTGGACTTGTACGTTGGTAACGAGAGTTTTCCTTGTCAGCTTTTCAAGAACAACGGTGACGGGACATTTCGCAATGTGGCCCGCACTGCGGGTGTGGAGAATGGCAGCTATACCAAAGGTGTCATGTGGGGTGACTTTGATAACGATCGTTTTCCTGATTTGTATGTCTCCAATTTTGGTACGCCGTCCCGGCTTGGCGAGACGGGCACGGAGGATGTTGACCGGCCCTTTGCGGCCGACCGGGGATCGGAAAATCGATTGTATCGCAACCAGGGTAACGGGACGTTTGTCGATGTTGCGAAACAGTTGCAGGTGACACGGCCGTTGTTCAGTTTTCCGACCTGGTTTTGGGATTACAACAACGATGGTGCCTTAGACATATTTGTTGCCAGTTACCATGGGACGGTGGAAGATCTGGCCGGGGAGTATTTTGGGTTGCCTCGACAAACGGAAGCTTCCTGTTTGTATCGTAGCGACGGGAAGGGAGGCTTTGAAGAAGTCTCGGCCAGTCACGGTCTGCAACGGACGACTTTGACGATGGGAGCCAATTTTGGCGACTTGGATAATGATGGCTTTCTTGATTTCTATCTGGGAACCGGTTCTCCGGAGTACGATTCACTAATGCCGAACTTGATGTTTCGTAATCAAGCAGGAAAACGGTTCGCAGATGTGACGGCAACTGGCGGATTTGGTCACCTGCAAAAAGGACACGGAATTGCTTTTGCAGATTTCGACAACGACGGGGATCAAGATATTTTTGCAGAGATTGGAGGAGCCTATAAGGGAGATGGGTTTTCCAATGCCCTCTTCGAGAATCCAGGTTTCAAAAACCAGTGGATCTGTGTCAAGCTAGTTGGCCGTCAATCGAACCGCTCGGGCATCGGTGCTCGTATTCACCTTGTCATCGAAGAAGCCGACACGGAACGATCGATTTACCGCTGGGTGAATAGTGGCGGTAGTTTTGGAGGCAGTCCACTACGTCAGAATATCGGCATCGGCCAGGCGACCCAAGTGAAAACGCTGGAAGTTTACTGGCCTACCAGTAATCAAACCCAGACGTTTCATGACCTGCCGGCCAACCAGTTCTTGAAGATCGTTGAAGGTCAGGATCAGGTCCAGGTGCAGCAGCTGAAAGCGATTCGATTTCAACGTCAACCGAGCGAGTAGCCTTGGGGGGCCAGCCACTAGTTGCCAAAGTAGAGCAGGGCTTCGGAGAGGCTCTGGGGTGGCCCCACAATCGTCAGGTGATCGCCCATTCGCAGTCGGTTATAACCGTGCGTAATGACCACTTTCCCGTCCCGGGTAACTGCCAGGACTAGCACGTCGAGTGGGAGTTTTAGGTCGCGAATGAAAAGACCATGTAACGACGAGTCTCGCAATTCGATTTCCAGCATGTCCTGTTCAGGCTTCAGTCCCAGTAGCATCGAAGTTCCCGTTGGGGAGAGGACAAAGTGTTCCAGTAAGCTGACCATGGCATTTCTGGGATCAACCACCAGGGCATCCAGTTCTCGAAATGGTTCCATGTCCGTTGCATTGTCAGCCAGCCTTACGACCATCTGTTCAATGCCGAACTTGTCGTAATTCAATTGACAGATCTTGAGATTCTCTTCGTCAGACAGCAGCGTAATAATGGCATCGGTGTGGGAGAGTTCCAGTGCTTCAAACGACTCGACGGAAAGATCATCCAGGCGAATGACCTTGATGTCTGAATCGGCGTCTTTTGGTGGTACATGGTCGTCAAGCGTGGCGAGCGTGACATTCCAACCATGAGACTCCAGGCGGTGGGCCAGCATCCAGGATTGTCCAGCAGCCGTACCAAAAATAACCGCATCCATAATGCCATCAAATGCCGGCGTGTTGGCCCGTGTGCGGCGTTCCTTGGTGATGATAATGGCGCATTTCATCAGCGGTGGCCCAATCAGCTGATTGAACACGATGACAGCAATCAGCAGGGTTGCTACCTGGGAACCCCACTCCGGGAATTCTGAGGCGATGGCATTTGCCAGGCCGATCCCAATACCGGCTTGCGTGACAAACCCCATCCAGCCAATAGAACGGTGCAACGGCGGATCCCCAGCAATCCAACCTCCCGCATAGGTGCCTATGAAAATCCCAACCAATCGGACCACGACCAGCATCAGAGCCAGGTGCCAGTTTTGCACCAACACGTCTAATTCAATTGAAATCCCGGTGAGCGTGAAAAAGGCCAAATAGACCGGTGGCCCAATTTGATTCAGAATACGGGAAAACTCTGCCCGGTGTGGACTCGTGTTGCTGACCAGCAGTCCAGCGATCATGCAGAGCAACAGGGGTTCGAGGAAGAGTTCAAAATTCCAATTCGCCTGACTATACTCCCGCAGATAATCACTAGCAAGAAAGACACTGAAGCCAATGAGTGACAATAGGAGTGATTTGACCGGACGGGGTAAAGCCGACGGAACAATCTTGGCTATGATGAGCCAGAGCAGGCAGCCACCGACCAGGGAAAGAGCAATTTCCATTACCAGCAGTCCTACGAAACTGAGGTTAAAGCTGAGATTGGAGTGGACCGCATGAGCAAATTCAGAGCCCATGGCAAACAGCACGATCACGACGGCATCCATGATCACCGTCACACCAAGAACGGTCTGTGTAAATGGACCTTTCGCACGTAGCTCCTTGATAATGGCGATTGCTGATGAGGGAGAGCGGGCGACCAGGATCACGCCCACCATAACTGAAATGGCCAAGCGCGTGTGTGACGATAAATCCTGCATGAACGGAATGACGTTCGAGAGCAAGAACGTGGCGGTTGTACACAGACTGAAAGTTGTCACAACCAGGCCAATCGTGATCCAGGCGATGCTGCGAAATCGACTGCGAAACTCTTTCAGGACCAGTTCATTTCCCGCCGCCATGGCAATAATGGCCAAGGCCAGCTGATTGATGAACCCGAGATTCTCTAGGTTGTCTTTCTTGATCAGTTGCAGGACATCTGGTCCAACGAGAATGCCGGCCAGCAGAAATCCCGTGATCAGTGGCAGGTGCGCAATAGAACAAATCTTGCCAATTTGACTGGCCGCTAGCACGACCACGCCGAAAACGAGAACGGATAAGAATAAGTCCACGGCGGCAGAGGTTCCGTAATTCGATAGGTTAACAGAGCTCGTAATCGCGAGCCGATAAGGCAGTCTGCTCAACGCTACGGGGGAAGAGCAAGTGCAATTAAATGAATCGTCTAATTGTATCTATTCTGTTCTGAACCCTGAATGTTAATCTCGGAAATCGCAAGAAACCCGTCTTATTCACTGTGGAATGAGTGGTTTTCGTAACAGGTCAGGCCTGTGTTTGGGTTGCGACAAAACTCCACAGTGATTGCTTAATCAGCACTGACACAACGATTTTCTGACCAGCTTCGAATATGGGCAATATCTTCTGCCATCAGAACAGCCAGGGGACGGGTTTCTCTGATCGCTTCGATCAGGTGTTTGTCGGTAAGTTCGGTCTTTTCTGTGAAAGCATTAAACAAGCTGGAGACGACCACTTGTTCCAGTTCCGCACCGGTGAAATCCTGGGTGATTTCAACGAGTGCCTCGAGATTAAAATTCTCGGGATTGCGTTTTCTTCGGCTCAGATGAATTTCCAGAATACGACGGCGTGCATCCTCCTTGGGAACGTCAATAAAGAAAACTTCATCAAAACGGCCCTTGCGCATGAGTTCCGGGGGCAAGGCCGAAATGTCATTGGCGGTAGCAATGATGAATATGGGGTGTCGGTGATCTTGCATCCAGGTCAGTAGTGTTCCGAACATTCGCTTGGAGAGTCCACCGTCGGCAGCGGAACTGGTCGCAGAGGCAAACGCCTTTTCGATTTCATCGATCCACAACACAAGCGGTGCCATGGCCTCGGCCTGTGCCAGCGCCTGACGCAACTGGCTTTCACTTTCCCCGATGAACTTTTGATAGAGCACGCCGGGATCGAGACGCAGGAGGGGCATTTTCCAGTCAGCAGCGACGACCTTGGCACAGAGACTTTTACCGCAGCCCGGAACGCCCAGCATGAGGACTCCGCGGGGAGATTCCAGGCCGTATTTACGCGCTTCCACCGTAAAGCCGCCACGGCGCTGGGCGAGCCACCGTTTCAGATGTGCCAGGCCACCAACGTCTTCAGGCTTGAAGTCGACAGCAATGGATTCAAGGCATCCGGCGGAACCGAGCAGGGTGCGCTTGGCCTCCACCAGCCTGGGAATATCTGCACTGGTAAGGGCGAAATCATCGTAGATGGCTGAGGCAACAACACGCTCCGCTTCGCTGCAACTTAAGCCTCGTAAGCTGAGGACCAGGTGCTCCAACTCGCTCTTTTTTATTTCGATGTCAATCTTCTTGTGATTCTCATCCCGGATCCGTTTGACTGTGCTGCGGATCGTGTTCTCCAGTTCGCCAGCCGATGGCCATCCCAACTCATAGCGAATTGTGAAACGCTGGATAGGGTCTGGCAAGGGTCGGGATTCAACAAGAATGATTGTTGCTTTTCGTTCCAGGCAAATTGGCAGCAGATCGCGGAAACGACGGTAAGTGATGGCATCACTGCAATGAGCACTCGCGTCGAGAAAGACATATATTTGTTGTTTATCTTTCTTGTCAATGAAACCAAGGGCATCGCCAATTTTTGTTCCCTCGGTCACCCGGTCGTAAAGCAATCCTTGTCGATATCGCCGCAGGCCACCGGTCATGGACCATTGCAGTACCGGCAGTTCGAGTGTTTCGGCAACCTGGTAAATGCGTTCTAACGCCCTGGTTTCGTCAACCGTTTCGATGGCGATTATTGGGTTGCCAGATCGAATGAGTAGAGAAAGGGTATCGGCCATTGTTAAGTAACTTTGTTCCGAATCGAAAAGGACAATGGGTAGTAAAGCAGGAAACGAGACATATTTTTGCCGCAGCTGATCGCAAAGGCAACCAGTTACAGGGTCAGCGCAGTAAGAAACGGCTAGATTTCGCTTTATCGCACGGTTTTGTCTATAAAAAAGCCTCGCTCATCAAATTGATGAGCGAGGTGAACATTAGCGAGGCCGAGGGGACTCGAACCCCCAACCACCGGATCGACAGTCCGGTACTCTAACCAATTGAGCTACGGCCCCAGCTTGTCTTATTTAAGACGGTCAAGATTATACAATCAGCAGCACATTCGGCAAGCCCGCCTCAGAACAAGTGGGGCGAAAGCTGGTAGCCCAGCTGTTGGATTTCCTCACGATCCTGGCTCGCCTCGGTCGGTTGCTGGAGTGACTCATAGGCCAGCGCACGGTGATATAGGATTACTGCCAGGCTCTTTTTTAACAACGATAAGTGCTGTTCGACAGACCGTGTATCAATAGCTCCTTTTTTTATTTTTTGCAGCTCATTTTCTTGTGATCGGTAATGAGAACGAGCGAAATCCACGGCCAGGTCCAAGTTCCAGAGTGCCACCTGGAATTGATTATTTCGCCAGAGAAGAAAGCCCCGTGTATCAAGAATCATCGATCGTGGATCCGTGTTCTGGTTGCCCAGTAACGTTCGTAATTGAATCACTGCTGACAGCTGTTGACTGCTGTCGGCAAATAACAGAGGGGATTTCGATTCAAACTGCCCAGCAAAACCGAGTTCCAGGATTTGCTGGCGAGCCTGCTGCGAGAGTTTCTCCTGACCTAACTTCTTATGAATCAGGGCACGCAGGTAATAGAGCGTGGCCCGGAAACGCTGAAACTCCTCGTTCCGCTGTCGGTGAATTGCCACCGTGGATGGCTTTCCATGATCGTCAACGGATTGCTGCCATGATTGGCCGGTTTTGTTTGCCAGGCTGATCGCCTTTTTGATTGGATCCAAGGCATCGTCATACTGATTTTCCAGATACGATTCGTAAGCTTGCAAGTACTGAGAAAAGGCATGTCGATCTTGCATGGCGGGGTTTCCACCAAACAATTCAATCGCCCGGTTGGCATCGGCCAGGGCTTCCGTCAGTTGGACATTGGCGACACCAAAATGATAAGCACGGTTGTTATAGACGTTGAATAACTGACTGGCCTGGTAAGACTTGGGGAAACCGTCAGCCCGATGCAGCT
>JAYGDG010000801.1:0-3737 GCA_046583015.1 Pirellulaceae bacterium
GCTGGTTTCCACGCTTTCCGGCCAGGCCGGTTTTCAATCCATTCGGTCACAGGGGATGAAGGCCAGCGCGACGCAACAAGAGTTTGAGCTCCCGCCCACGGCAGCCGAGTGGCTGATCGTCAGAATCGTCTCACCGCTGGAAACGGTTACGCTGCAGATCGCGGAGATCGACGTCCAGGGGCACCCTGGACTGCCGCAAACTCGCTACGCGTTCAAGGAAGCGCCGGCCAAGGCCTTTCGGGTTTTGGACGAAGTTCAAAAATCGGTTGCCGTGAAGGTCAGCGAGGATGAAACCAGCTTATTTAAGGATGCTGCCGACGGGAAACTCGACCAGTGGTCTTTTGCGGAAGCAGCACTATTGAGCAACGGGATTCTGGAAGCAAAAAAACGGCAGCAGTATCTTGCTCAAATCGACCGCATCACCGAGCAGGCCAAGATCGCCGTCAAGAGTGCCCAGACACCCTATGAAAAGGGTGAAACACTCTTGAAGTGGTTACATGCCAACATCATGGACGGGGGATATGAAAAATACCAAACCGATCTGTCTGTGATCCTCGACAACGGTAAGTTTAACTGCGTTTCTTCAGCCACGCTCTATAACATCATCGGTCGAAGGTTGGGTCTCGATGTCAGGGCGATTGAAGTTCCCGAACATGCTTTCTCAATCCAGTATGTTGGCACACGGCATGCGGACGTGGAAACCACGATCGCAGCAGGTTTCAATCCTGCCCGAGACTCACGTATCCTGAAGCGATTCACCCAACAGACCGGTTTCAGCTACATCCCGGACCGTCATGCTGACAAGCGTCGGGAAGTAACCAACATCGGCTTGTTAGCAATCACGTGTTACAACCATGGCTACTACCACAGTGACAAGAAGCAACACGCCGAAGCCCTCGTCGATTTTTTCCGTGCACTGAATCTCGATCCCGAGTTCCCCTCAGCCATCCAGGCAGTCGTCGGGACACTGGGAAGTTGGAGCGGGGAACTGATCGCCCAGGGCAATTTCGAACAGGCACTGGAAGTCAGCTCTGTGGCTTTACGACTGGCCCCGGAGGATAAGCGATTTCTCCACAACCAGCAGGCCCTCTGGCAAACCTGGGCCCTCTCCGAGATCGAAAACAACAATCGCCAAGAGGCCCTGGAGATTCTCACGCGGGCTGCCAAGGCGATGCCGAAAGCCGGTTTCGAAGAAATGCGCGCCTACGCCTATATCTATCCCGGAGAAAAACTGGCCCAGGCGCAAGACTGGGAAGCGGCCTTGAAACTGGCTGCCACAGGACTCAAGACACTTCCGGCAGTCGCACAAAAAGAACTGCGCAGCTGGCGAAACAATGTCTTCAACCGCTGGACCATTACAACCATCGATAAAAAAGACTACGCCGCCACGGCCGATATTCTTGAACAAGCCATCAAGGCCGATCCCCAGGAACGTGACTTTCTTCGTAACATTGGCTTCGTGGTCCAGGAATGGCTGATCGCAACCGAGGCCAAGGAAGGACTCGCAGCAGCTGAAACACTGGTCACCGAACTCGCCGGTCGCTTCGGAGAAATCCGTGATGCCAATAAAGTGATCGAGTCCTTCGTGCGCCGTGCGGCCTTCGAAATGATCAAGAAAAAACAGTACGACCAGGCCCAGGCCCTGATCGACCGTCAGCAAAAGCAGCTCGACAAAAACACTTTCCGAGATCTTCACCGGCAAGTCTTCGTATCGCAGGCCGGCAACCTCAGGGACCAGCAAAAGTGGGAAGAAACCATCGCTGTCTACGCGAGCGGACTGAAAAAACTGCCCAAAGACAGGCAGCTTACTAACAACCTGATCTTCACCTGGAACAATTGGGCCAACACCTACCAGAAAGCCAACGACTGGTCGGCTGCCGGCGAGGTCTATCTAAAGGCTTTGGAGAGTGGGATCGACAACCGTGAGATGGGAAAACGCGTTGGTTTTTGCGTGCAAGAACTAGTCCTGGACTCCTGGAAAAAAGATGGACCGGAAGCTGCTGAAAAATACCTGGCAGCCTGGGTTGAAAAGAAACCTGAATTAAAGAGCATTCGAACTGCAGCAGCCATCTATGTTCAAAGCGTGGTTCAAAAACACCAGCGCGACAAGCAGCCAGCCCAGGCGTTGATCGCTGCCAATCGGTGCCGCAAATTAATCACGGTCAAGGATCACGAGCATTTTGTCCATGTGGTCTGCGATCAATGGGCCCAAACGCACAGCAAGAAAGCGGAATGGGACAAAGCGGTTGCCGTTTATGCCCTCGGACTTAAATCGCTTCCCAAGGACAGGCACCTGACACGAAATGCCGTCATCATATGGGACGAGCGGGCCAAACGGTTCATTAAAACAAAACAGTGGGGTGAAGCGATCAAGGTCTATGACCTGGCACTGGAACAGTTCCCCAATCACTCCACGCTCCGTAATAACTTGAAATACTGCCTGCTGCAGGCAAATCAATAAACCGATCCCTCGATCAACACTTTGCGAGAAAGTGAACTCCCCCATGAAATCTATCCTGTTTACCGCTGCCATCTTACTTGGCCCACTCGGCGCATCACTCGGCGCTGCCGAAAACGGCGACCTGCGACTGGCAAAGATTTTTGCCGACAACATGGTCCTCCAACAACAAAAACCGATCTCCGTCTGGGGCTGGGCCAAACCGGGGGCTACCGTGTCGGTCACGATCACGCAGCAGCGCCAAGTCGGTGAACAAGGGATGACTGCCTACCAGCAGCAAACCAAACTTCGAGTCAACACAGCGCCAGAGAACGGTGAGTATGCTGTCAAGATTCAGTACGTGGAAAAAAACCCGCCCCGCCTGCCAACCCAAACCCTGCCAGCCAAGAGCGACGAAACGGGACGCTGGCAGGTCCGTTTTAAAGCGGCCCAGGCAAGCTTTCAACCAACCTGGGTCATCGCCAGCAGCAACGATACCGTGGTCGCTGTGCAAAACCTCCTGATCGGTGAAATCTGGGTCTGCGCCGGGCAAAGCAACATGGGATGGGGCGGCTTTAATCGCAAGGACCGCGAAGCTGCCTCGGCCAATTTTCCCGGCCTCCGCTATATCGCCTGGGAAGATTCCTACTACAAGCCGCTAGACGATGTCCGCCGAAACATCCGCTGGCAAGAATGTTCTCCCGAAACTGCCGAACGATTTTCCGCGATCCCCTACCTCTACGGCATGTTCCTGCATCGCTACCTGAAAGTCCCAGTTGGCGTCATCAACGTGGCCCGCGGTGGTACCCTCGGACAAACCTGGTGCCTGCGCGATGAACTGACTAATATCGACAACCCGATCATCAAGACGGTGCTGGCCGACTACGATGCAGAAACTGCCGCCTGGGATGACCCGCAACAACTGGCCAAGATCATGGCCGAGTGGGAAAAGTCGGTGGAAGCTGCCAAGGTGGAACATCAGCAGCGTGTGGCCAAGGCCAAAGCAGATGGAAAACCCGAACCCCGTTTGAGACTGCCCAAGAAACCGGCCGATCCCCGCAGTGGCTGGTCTCCACCGGCCGGACTCTTCAACGCCACCATCATGCCCATCCGGCACCTTGGAATCCGTGGGGTTCTCTATTACCAGGGAGAGAACAACAACTTCATGCGCTGGACACGCTACGAATCAACATTTCCCAAGGTCCCCGTCTCTTTCCGAAAAGCCTTTGGTGACGAGAATCTTCCCTTCGGCTGCATCAGCCAGCCCGGCTGGGGCAATTTTGATTTGGACCCCGAGGTT
>JAYGDG010000832.1:0-6010 GCA_046583015.1 Pirellulaceae bacterium
CGCTCGACGACCCGCCAAGCTAGGTACCCAGGACTCCGGCAGAAGTCTTCAACGCGAGGCCCGTTCTCGCCACTGCTGAAAATCGCGTCGCTGCAACATCTCCTCCAACTGCTGCTCCTGGGCCGCAGATAGCGGTAGCAAAGGCAAACGTGGTGGCCCAACATCGATGCCAATTCTCGTCATCACGCTGCGCACCGCGGGAAGAAATCCCAGCTCGAACAGATCGGCAATGATCTCGCAAGAAGAATGCTGCAAGGATTGCACAGCAACCTCATCCTGACGATCAAAGGCTTCCAGCAGTTCGTGGTAGAGAGGCGCCATGAAATTATAAGTCGTGCCAATGGCACCCCGGACGCCATAGGTCCAACCGCCGGCCAGCACAGCATCGTGCCCAAAAAGAATATCGAAATAGCCATCTTCTACCTGGAGACAACGCTGAAGCTGCAAAAAATCCGCGTTGGTATATTTCAAACCACGCAATGTTGGAATCTGCTGGCGACCTTGTTGCAGCAATTCCACCATCGGCAAGTGCACACCCGTCATGGATGGAATGTCATAATAGTAGAGTGGCGTGCTGGATGCTGCCTGCCCAATTGCCTGTAAAACACTCAACAAGGCGCCTACTTGCTGCGGTTTAAAGAAAAAGGGAGACATGGAAGCGATCGCATCGGCACCCGTTTGCTCAGCGTGAGTTGCCATGGCCTCTGCATCTGGTAAGGCATTGGCTCCCACGTGAACAACAACCTTCAATTCCGTACCACGCGCGACATCGGTCCAGCGAGCGGCTACGTCCATCCGCTCCTGGCAGGAAAACGAATGACACTCGCCACTCGTTCCACCTACAAAAACTCCATTCACTCCATCTTCCGTTAACTGCCTGGCTAATGGTTCAATCAGGTCCAGGGCCACCTCACCGCTGGCCGTTGTTGGTGTCAGCACGGCTGCAATTAAACCGGTTAATCGCTCACTCAATGGCTTCATCCTGATGCGTTACTCCTAACGGGGCTTGCGATGACGAATCGACTCAGTCGGGAACTGCTCATCAAGGACTGGTAATTCTGATTCCAGGGCAGTTAGTTTTTCATCCAGACGCTTGAAGTGTCGCTCGATCTTGGCAAGTTCTTTTTCCCGCAACTTGATTTGGTCCGCGAGAACCTGCCGATCAATTGGCTGACTCATATCACTACCCTGCCGCAAAAAGTGGTTTACCCTCAGGGAATGCAACTAACATAAGTTCGACATCCCACGCCTACTATTTTAGTCCCCCCGGCGGTTGCCGTCAGCGGGGGGAAGCGGACCTCCAGCGCCTCCTGAAGGCCTACCCGTGGTACCCGGAAGGAGTAGTTTTCAGCTACCATAAGAGCATTCGAATCACAACTTGATTCAAACCAACCACCATGTTTCTGGGAAATAAGCGAGAGATAGTCATGACCCAACAGGTTCTCGTCACCGGTGGCACCCAAGGCATTGGTCGAGCCATTGCCGAGGCTTTTGCCGCGGCTGGCTACCAGGTGCTGGCCACGGGCATCGAAGCAGACTTGCCGACGGATCCCTCCGCAGAAACAACACTGCGGTTTGCACACCTGGACGTCCAGCAACCTGAGCAAATCAGGTCGCTCGTCAGACAACTTGATCGCCTCGATGTGCTGGTCAATTGCGCTGGGACGATCTTGCGTGATGGCCAGGAATTCACGCTCGACGGCTTCGAGCAAGTCCTCGATGTCAACCTGACCGGAACCATGCGGATGTGTACAGCCTGTTTTCCATTACTGGAGCAGCAACAAGGTTGCGTCCTGAATATCGCCTCGATGCTCAGCTTCTTTGGTAGTGGACATTCACCCGCCTATAGTTCCAGCAAAGGGGCCATTGTCCAATTGACGCGGTCGCTGGCCATTGCCTGGGCTAGCAAGCAAGTCCGCGTCAACGCACTGGCACCTGGCTGGATCGAAACCAACCTGACGAAACCCCTGTATGAAAATCCAGAACGGCATCAACAAATCCTGCAACGCACCCCGTTAGGTCGCTGGGGTCAACCTCAGGATGTAGCAAGTGCAGCTGTTTTTCTTTGCTCTGCCGGAGCCGACTTCATTACCGGAACCGTGCTTCCTGTCGACGGCGGATATGCAATCGCGTAGAGTAAACCTGGACCAACAATGGGAGCGAGAAGGAAAATGAGTGACAAGCCATCCCCTTTTCCACAGTTGCCTCATGCAGCAGCTGACCTGGTAACTCAAGCTATTCCAGAAGACGAGCGTTTATGGGTTCCGCAGGCGGACAATGTCTGGTTTCGACCCCTGCTCTTAAACCGAGTCAACGGGGAATGGATCAATCTGCTGCGAGTTCGCAAGGCGGGCATCCTGAGCCGACATCGTCACCCGGCACCCGTTCACGGATACGTGATCAAGGGATCCTGGAGATACCTGGAACATGACTGGGTCGCCCACGCAGGCTGCTATGTCTTTGAACCACCCGGTGACGTCCACACCCTGGTCAATGAAGCCGGCACCGAAGAGATGATCACGCTGTTCCACATCAGTGGCGCCCTAATTTACCTGGATGAGTCCGGGGAAACCTGTGGTTACGATGACGTCCACACCAAGATCGCCATGTGCCGCGAACACTTCGAGTCGGTTGGGCTGGGAGCAGATTACGTGACGCAGTTCATTCGCTGAGTCATTTTTTCTCAGCTTCTTCGTCCGGACCCAAGCGGCCTAACAATGCTTGAATCGCTTCCGCGCTGGAACCTTCACGAAATAGATTCGTGTCATCCTCGGCAGATGCACCACGATTACCGCCACCGCTATTTCCAGAGCTGCCACCTCGTCCACCACTATTATTACCCGCGCTGCCACCTCGCCCGCCGCTGCCACTGCGACGAAATGGAATACTCACCGCCTCCGTCTTGGCCTTCTGGGCATCTTCCATGAGAGCCAGCAGTGCATCGTGCTTCTGCTGGGCATCCTCGTCAGATAAAGTCTCCGCTGCTTCGATCTCTTTGAGCAACGCATGGACCTGGCTGGCCTGCTCATCAGACAACTTAATTGCAACGTCTCCGGTTAACAGTTCAAGTTTGCGTACCAGCATCATCAACTGGAACCGCGCTGGTACCTGCCGGCTACTTCCACGACTAGCACTCCCCCCACGACTGGCACGCTCTGCACCACCGGGGCCACCACCACCGGAAGCCATCGATTCTTCAGCATCAGGATCGTTAAGTGCGATCGATTCGGGATCAGGCAATTGAAGTTTCTCGACAACCTCGTAACCCAGCCAGTAACAGGCACCCAAGGCACCCGTAGCTCCCAGCAACAAACCCAAAATGGTCGAAGCCAACCAGAGTGACAGAGTCTTACCATTTTTCTGTCGGTTATTAACAAAGACGCCAAAAACCAGCGCCAGCAAAGCAAGGGTTAAAATATAGATACTGATTACATCCAGATTCAACATAATGATGCTCCGAACTAGCCTGCAAAACTGGGTACTGTCGACTCCATTTCCATCTGACAATTTAGGGACATCACGTTGTCACCTGCATTCACCGTACCCCATCACCTTGCTTCACACAACGCTCGGTCGGAGAGTTTCACTGAAAAACGGGCAGCCGACGAAAACTGTTGCGCAGCCGGTTTCAGACAACGAGCACCTGGCTGAGTTGGAATCGCCACAGGCAACCGGCATCAGATCTCCAGTGCCACCACTACCCCTTGGATCGTCGCAGCGATCCTGACCACGTCATTGATCTGCAATTCACTATAACCTTCCTGGATCAAGTTTGCCTCGTGCGATTGCAGGCATGCTTCGCAACCGGCAAGCGCGGCGCAAGCCAGCGAAGAAAGCTCAAATTGTTTCTTGGATGTCGCTGGCGACATCATTCGGTTCATCCGCAAGCCTGCCCGCATTTGCCCGTAAACTTCTTTACCAACCATGTGGCGAAAGCGAAAATAGATGGTGTTCATGGCCATCAAGGAAGCGGCGGCTTGAGCATCCTCAACCCCACCCTCCCCGAGAACGGACTGGGCATCTGCCAACACCGCTTCTTGTAACACCGCGTTGCGAACAAAGTAGCTGGCGGTTAGTGCCACTGCCCAGACCTCTTCTGGACTCAAGTGCTCACTCTTTAGCACCGCTGCCAAATTGAGTCCCAGATCCTTAGCAGATTCCGACAGCTGCTCACAGAGTTGATTGACATGTTCCATGCCTGGAAGTTCCTCTGGCTAAATCCTTTGAAACGGGCTGTTCCTGGAATCCCTGCCTCCCAGGATGTGTCCGGCCTGTTCCACGGGCAATCGCAAAACTCAGTCTAGCATATTTCAGAATGATTTAGTGGAAAGGTTAATCAACTATCGACGAAGCCCCGGTCGTCTTCCCACGCGATCCAGGCGAACCATAGAAACAAGCTAACATGGCTGGCAAGATCAGCAGGTCGCCCAGCAATGCCGAAAAAATAGCGACACAAGAGAGGCCCACAAAGATCCTAATGTGTGGCAGCTCACTGACCAGGCTGCTGGAAAAACCAACCAGCAAGATCAAGGTGCTAGTCATTAAGGCGGCACCGACTGCGGTGAAGGTGCGCTTCAAAGCGGCCTCGATATCTTCATCCACCTCTAGTTCTCGACGAAATCTACTGACAAAGTGGATCGTGTCATCGACCGCAACTCCTAAACAGACGGTAAACACCAGCACAGTGGCCACCCGCAGCGACTGGCCACTGAACACGATCACCGCTGCCGTAATTAACAACGGCAAAAGATTTGGTAGCAAACAGATTAAACCTAATCGCAGCGACCGATAAGCAATCACCAGGACAACAAAAATAACGATGGTCGCCAGTCCTAAACTCTGCCCCAAATCGACCAACATCTGGGAAATATTTTCCGAGGCCACCACGCTCGACCCCGTCAACAACAACTCAAACCCCCGCAACCGGGGCTGTGCATTCAAGCTCTGCAATCGCTGCTGCAACCCTTTCAACATCTGTTTCTGACGAGCAATGCCATGATCTTGCAAGCGGGCAGTCACTAGCAACCGCTTCAAGTCGGGACGAATTAGACTCTGCCGAATGCCTGCCGGGATCAGAGCTAACTGGTGAGCCGGAATTGGCCCTTTCTGTTCGGCCCAGCCTGGCACCAGGGCAAGAAAATCTCGAATCGAAGTCGGATGATGCAATCCAGGAGTCTCTGCCAGTAAGACGTGAACCCCGTCCAAAGCCTCACGAACTTCTGACGCGTTCCAATCAAGTCGTGCGGGCCATTGAACCACCACCGAGACCGTCAAAATACCACCAAAATGCTGGTCAACATCATGTAACACCAAAGCCGCTTCAGAATCGGGCGGCATGTTTTCCGACAAATGACTGTCCGGTCGAACTTTCATGGCAACTGCCGACAGACAAATCGTTAGCACGATCGCGACACCAGTCACTAGCCACCGCCAGCGCAGGACAAAGTCGATCAGTGGCTGAGAGATCTTGGTCCAGATACTGCCAGCCTGGTACGACAAACTCCTTTTCCTGGTCCGCACAAACCCGGTTCCGCAAAGCAGTGGGACCAGCGTTATGACAGAGGCAAAGACCATGAAGGCACCCGCGGCACATGCCAGCCCAAAGCGTTGGATGATCTCCAGGTTGCTGGCTGCCAGGGAACTGAAGCCAATCGCCGTGGTCAAGGAGGTGAGTCCGCAAGCGACTCCCAGGTAACGGATCGTATTGCCCGCAGACTCCCTGGGCAGAAATCCCAGGTTGCGTTGATGACGGTATTCAAACATCAGGTGAATTGCATCGGTCAAACCAATGACCGCTACCAAGGTTGGCAAAACCGTGGTAATGACAGTGATCTTTTCACCCACCAGCCCCATCACCCCCACGATCCAGAAAACGCCCATCATCGATGCCAGGAAGACAACCAAAGCGGCTGACAGCTGCCGAAAGATCAATAGTGCCATACTGAAGGCCATGGCAGCACCAAGCCACAACAATAAGCGGTAGTCGCGCTGGATGACCGTAAAGACATCC
>JAYGDG010000880.1:0-14955 GCA_046583015.1 Pirellulaceae bacterium
AGGCAGTTATACGAGGCGTTCGTTTCACCACCCACGAACCATTGGGCAAACGGTTCATCCCATTGCAACGTCTGATCGAAATCCTTAAACCAGTGCAGTTCTTCTCGCCCCAGTCGCTCCCAGAAGGCAACAGGATCCTGCTTGGCTTCCTCGTAGAGTTTCTCATAGGCCTCGTTCGAATTGAGCTGGCAACGCGCCGAAAATTCCGCGCTCGGCGGGAATAACCGGTCCTCTTCCATTACCGACTCAATCTGTCCGCTGGTGTTTTCGGACATCGCTGGATCCTTATCTGTGCAAAGAAAAAAACTCTCCGGCCGTTCAATTCACTCAACCAACTGCTAAACCCTTGCGGCAGCAGCGATCACCGGCAGAATCGGAAATTCTAAGACGCCCTTTCGGGCCTGTCAAACCAGCCGCATCCCTCCGCAGGCGGTTGGCAAGCGTCTCAGGGGTCCACGGTAAGGCGGTCCACATTGGTTTGCCTAGAAACCAAACCAATTCGTGATACCCAGTCGCATCAGGGTGGCTACACTTCCACACATTTCGCGGAGATTTATTTTCGACTGGCCACGGGTTCGATTAGCAAAAGTGATGGGAATCTCCGCAAAACGGGCACCAACACGATGGACGCGCCAGAGAACCTCCTCCTGAAAAGAAAATCCTCGAGACCGGAACTGAGAAAAATCAACCTGGTCCAGAATCTCAACCCGGTAACAGCGATAAGCACCACTACAATCGCGCACCGGCAAACTTAAACAAAGGCGGGTCCAGCGATTCACCAGCCAGCTGATCAACCGCCGAGACCAGGGCCAACCGGTGGTAGAGCCGCCCGCAATGTATCGAGAACCGATCACGACATCCGGCGATGGCTCTTGAGTCAGGCCCCGCGCCCGCAGCAGATCGGGCAGGTAGCGTGGATGGTGGCTAAAATCAGCATCCAGGATGATCACCCACTGGTAACCCTGCCGCTGCGCATACTGAAAAGCTTCGATCGTCGCCGTGCCGAGACCGAGACGGCCAGACCGATGCAAGCAGGTTACCCGTGGATCCTGGCTCGACTTCTCGTCACACCAGCGTCCCGTGCCATCCGGAGAGTTATCATCAACGACCAGAACGTCCAACTGCGGGACGTGCAAAAAGATCTCGTCCACTAATGACGGCAGGTTCTCTATTTCGTTGTAAGTCGGAATGGCAACCAGGACACGATCGGTCGCGTCAGTTGACTTGTCCTGTCCATCCATCGTGACCTGCAGACCCCATTGGTTGTCATTCCCTGGTACCGAGCCAGCCGCATCAGTACGGTCCCTCAACGATCAACTAATGTACGATAATAGTCAATAGACTGCTGCAAACCTTCTGCCAGGCTGAAATGCGGCTGGTAGCCGAGCAAGTCCCTGGCCAGGCTGATGTCGGCCCGGCTGTGACGCACATCTCCCTCCCGCTCTGGCTGGTGCTCTGGCTGGACATCCAGGTCCAACATTTCATTGAGCAGGGCGATCAATTCCAGGAGGCTCGTTTGCTGGCTCGTGGCCAGGTTGATGACTCGACCCGCAGCGCCCTCGGCATCAGCGGCCAGCAGGTTCCCCAGCACAACATCCTTGACGAAAACAAAATCCCGGGACTGCTTACCGTCCCCAAAAATAACCGGCTGTTTCCCGCTCAACATGGTGCGAATAAAAAGCGGTATGACTGCAGAATAGGGGCTGTTCGGATCCTGCCGTGGACCAAACACATTGAAGTATCTCAAACAGATGGTCTCCAACCCGTAGGTTGCATAAAAAGACCGACAATAGTGTTCACCGGCTAACTTGGAGGCCGCGTAGGGTGAGGCCGGAGCTACCAGGTCCGTTTCCGTGTTACAGGCATCTTTCTGATTTCCATAAGCGCTGCTGGAGGCCGCATAGAGCAGTCGCCGTACTCCTGCCTGGCGAGCCTGGTCTAACAGGATGAGCGTTCCCGTCGCACAGACAGCGTGGGTTTGCTGAGGTTTCGACAGGCTGCGGTGCACCGAAGCCAGGGCAGCTTGATGAAAGACAACTTCCACTCCCTGCACGGCCCGCGCCACGACGGCATCGTCCAGCAAATCCCCTTCCAGGAATTCAACATCCCCGGTCAAGGGCGCCATGTTCTCCCGGTAACCCGTGCTGAGATTATCCAGGATACGGACCGATTCACCGCGGGCCAGCAAAGCCTCAGCAATGTGCGAACCGATAAAGCCCGCACCGCCAGTAACCAGGTATCGTGGCATTATCTACCTATGACTGCCGAAAACGGTCCAACAATTGCCGCTGACGCTCCAGAGCTTCGGCGGACACCTGCTGATGATCCGCACCGATCTGATGTTCTTCGTCGCGTCGGATGATCAAACTGACTTCATCCTCCTTGCCAGCCACCACATGCGTTTCGTCCTCAAGAGGAGCCACTACCGTCCATTCCCGTCCCACTTCGGACGAGCTCTGCGAAGAGGAAGTTGTCAGGGGAGAAAACTCTTCTTGTACTGCCGAATCCTGACCGGCCACAGGATCACCTGATTCCAGTGGCAACAGCGCTTCTAGAGGCGGCTCCGTTTCCTGGACAAGCTGAGGTACCATGACTTCAGCGGGATCCTCTTCAACCGCGATTGGCTCGCCAGTCTCCCCGATCGCTTCTTCCAAGGGAATAATCTCGATTACCTCTGAAACCGGTTCGCTCTGCTCGACAGAACTCAACGCTGGCTCCACTGCCATGTCATCCAACTGACCAAATTCAATCACATTGGATGTGGGGGCAACGGATTCCTCGGGCGTGAACGGAGCGGGCAACTGTTGCAGATCAGCCCAAGCCATCTCAACAATCCGCTGATCAATCATCGTCGCCTGCTGCGCCGCTGCCGCCAGCAAGGCATGGTCGCACAGCTGATTGATCAGGCGTGGCACTCCATCGGTTAACTTATGCACGGCCGCTATCGCCTGCTCGTCAAATATTTCCACCCGTTGCCCAGAGTTGACCGACTGCAACTGGGTCTGAATATAGGTCGCTGTCTCTTCTCCGGTTAAGGATTCCATATAACAACGGCAGGCCAGTCGCTGGTTAAAGGACTCCATGCGGGGATGGGCAAACTGTTCTTCCAACCGCGTCGTGCCAGCCAACACCAGCCGCACACGTGCCTGGCCACCGCGAACCAGGTTCGTCAGCATGCGAATTTCTTCCAGTAATCGCCTCGATAAACTTTGCGCTTCATCAACAATCAGCAGCAAGCCATGCACATTTTCGGGACCAGGCTCCAAGGCTTCCATGAGAGCAAACCGCAGTTCCCCTTCCGAGCGGTCTCGATACGGCAAGTTTAACTCGAAAAGCAAATTCTGTAACAAAGCACGGGACGTGCAAAGTCGAGCGCTCGATAACATCGCCACCTGGAAAACTTTCTGGTAGTGCGCCGCCAGCAGGTGGCAAAGCAGTGACTTGCCCGTGCCAACTCCCCCCACGACTAACGCCGGACCCTCGGCACGCTCAATCACGCGCGCTACCGTGCGCAAGGTCTCTTCCCAAGCTTCCGTCGGTACGTAGAAATCCGCTTGCGGAGGTGCCGGAAACGGCCGCGCGTCAAATTGGAAATAGCTCTGGTACATCGTTTCCGCACCCTCACAAAAAACCGACTGTCAGGTATCTCTTAAATCGGCCGTTTTCCCCAGTTTACTTCAATTCGACCCGCCTATTGCGTCACATTCTTGGGCAACGAACCCGCCCTAACGATAAACTGGGTGGAGTGGAAACAAATTAGCAGCCCTGAAACCAGCCTGCGCCTGGGAACCTGCTCTGAACCGAGTACAATGCAACCACCAGCTGCGAGCACGTTCTCTCAGCATTTCTCGCCGTTGGCAGGTTGTTTTGCCAGGTTGTGTTGTCATGTTCCAAGTCAAAATCTGTGGGATCACGTCGCTGGCCGATGCCCAAGCAGCTGCCGACGCCGGGGCCGATGCAATCGGATTAAACTTCTACGCTGATAGCCCCCGTTTTGTGCAACAGGAAACAGCCCGAGAAATCTGCCAACGACTGCCGCAACTGATCAAAGTCGCAGTCTTCGTCAACGAAACCGTGACAACCATCGGCCAACTCGCCCAACAGATCGGCTTCGATGCCATCCAACTGCACGGCGATGAACCACCGCAAACCATCGCGGAACTCTCAGATTTCAAGGTCATCCGCGCATTCCGCTGCCAGCAACCAACTCTGCAAACCGTCCAACAGTACTGGCAACAATGCCAGCAACTGGCAGCGCTGCCCGAGGCCATTCTGCTGGACGCCTACGCCCCTGGCCAATACGGTGGGACCGGAAACTCCCTGGACTGGCATCAGCTCCATCCCCTGCCTCCCTCTTTAGAGGGGGTCCCGTGGCTATTGGCCGGCGGACTCACTGCCGCCAACGTCGCCGAGGCAATTGGAGCGGCCCAGCCCCATGGTGTGGACACCGCGGGTGGGGTGGAAATTCAGCCTGGGCAAAAAGATCCACTGCAGGTTGCGCAGTTTGTTCAGGCAGCGCGGGCCGCCCTGGCACTGGGCGATTCAGAACCCTCTTGAGAGACGTTCGGGCCGTCGACTGGATCATCTTACAAGCCCACCTTTCTCTGCTATACTCAACTCAGTGGCGTGTTGCAACACGCTTAAGTGCAAACCAAGAGAGCAGCTTCAAGCAGGGAGTAAAGGGACGTGGCACAAGCGGATACCGGACGATTGCCGTACAAAGTAAAAGATCTTTCGTTGGCTGAATGGGGCCGCAAAGAGATCATGCTGGCCGAAAATGAAATGCCTGGTTTGATGGCCTTGCGGGACAAGTACCGCTCGGAGCAGCCACTGGCCGGTGCCCGCATTGCCGGCTGTTTGCATATGACCATTCAAACCGCTGTCCTGATTAAAACGCTCACCCAGCTAGGCGCCCAGGTGACCTGGAGCAGTTGCAATATTTTTTCGACCCAGGACCATGCGGCGGCGGCCATGGCCGAAGCAGATATCCCGGTCTACGCCTGGAAGGGAATGACCGACGAAGAATTTGACTGGTGCATCGAACAGACGCTGTTTTTCCCGGACGGGCAACCCTTGAACCTGATCCTGGACGATGGTGGCGATCTGACAGCCATGGTTCACGAAAAATTCCCCGAGCTGCTGCCCGACATCAGAGGGCTCTCAGAAGAAACAACGACTGGAGTGCATCGTCTTTACCAGATGCATGCCAGCGGCGAGTTAAAGGTGCCGGCGATCAACGTCAACGATTCCGTTACGAAGAGCAAGTTTGACAACTTGTACGGTTGCCGAGAGTCCCTGGCCGACGGCATTAAGCGAGCGACCGACGTGATGCTGGCCGGCAAAGTAGCCGTTGTCTGTGGCTATGGAGACGTGGGAAAAGGTTGTGCCCATTCACTGCAGCGCTACGGCGCCCGGGTGCTGGTCACGGAAATCGACCCGATCAATGCCTATCAGGCAGTCATGGAAGGCTTTCAAGTCGTCACCATGGAAGAAGCCGCTTCCCAGGGCAATCTGTTTGTTACCGCCACGGGCAACCGCGACATCATTACTGGAAAACACCTTGAGCAAATGCCCAATGATGCCATTGTCTGCAACATCGGGCATTTTGACCTGGAAATCGATGCCGCCTGGTTAAATCAAACCGACGGGATCGTCAAAGAGGAAATCAAACCCCAGGTCGATCGCTACACCTTCCCGGACGGTCGGTCCATCATCTTGCTGGCCGAGGGACGACTGGTGAATCTCGGTTGCGCGACGGGCCATCCGTCTTTTGTGATGTCCAACTCCTTCACCAACCAGGTGCTGGCCCAACTGCTGCTGTGGACTGAACCAGATCAATTTGATCTCGGGGTCCACGTACTGCCTAAGAAACTGGACGAAGAAGTGGCACGGCTGCACCTGGATCAACTGGGAGTCAAACTGACACAACTCACTTCTGAACAGGCCGAGTGTATTGGTGTTCCCGTGGAAGGGCCCTACAAACCCGACCATTACCGCTATTGATACCCAGTGCTAAGTGGATCACTTGGTAACTCACCCTCGCCGCTAAGGATGGAACCTGGCCATGGCAAATATCGAAGCCTTTCGAGGTATCCGTTACGACCTCGGTCATGTTGGCGCGCTGAGCGACGTCGTCGCTCCCCCTTATGACGTCATCGACGAAACATTGCAGGATACGCTCTATGAGCAACATCCGGCCAACGTGATCCGCTTGATCCTCAACCGAGATGAACCGGGAGATGACGATCCCGATCAACGTTACAAGCGGGCCGCCAAATACCTCAAGCGATGGCAACAAGAGGGGGTCCTCTGCCCAGAAGCAGATCCGGCCATCTACGTCTATCATCAAGTGTTTGAAGAAGCCGGTGTCACCTATACCCGCCGTGGCTTCATGTCCCGGGTCCGACTGGAACCGTTCGGAGAAGGAACGATCTACCCGCACGAACAAACCCACGCTGCCGCCAAGGCAGATCGACTTAAATTAACCTCTGCCTGCAAGGCAAATCTCAGCCAAATCTTTGCCATCTACGCCGATGCCGAAAATATTGCCCAGGAACAACTGGAAAACGCCATCATCGGGACAAACCCCTACCAGGCAACTGACCACCTGGGAGTTATCCACCGAATCTGGCCGGTTACCGACGAACTGGTTATCGGCGCCGTGGTCCAAGCCATGGCCGATAAGCCACTTTACGTTGCCGATGGCCACCATCGCTATGAAACAGCCTGTAACTATCGACAACAACAAATGGAGAGCCGCGAGTTCACGCCACAAGACCCCGTCAATTTTGTCCTCACGATGTGTGTCAGTATGCACGATGCCGGTATGATCGTGCTCCCCACACACCGACTCTTCCGAGGATTTGCGCCGCTCGCTTCCCAACAACTGGAGGAAATCCTGCAAGATACCTTTCAATGCCAGGTCATCGGCCAGGGTCCCAGCCGCGCCAACCAGGTCTGGGAAATCATCGACCAGGCAGACGAACAAGGCCAACTCGGCTTCTACTGTCCCGTCGATCAAACCTGGGTGCTTGCTAGCATTCACGACGGGGGCCGGCAACAGATGGCCGCAGCAGCCGCCGACCAAACCAAGGACTGGCAAGGTCTGGGGGTCAGCATTTTGCATCGCCTGGTCATCGAGACGCTACTACAACAAACGGATCTTCCAAAACCGACCTATCTTCACCAGGTGCAGGAAGTGGTTGACGAATTAGAGCAGGATGAGACGGAGGATTATTCGCTAGCGGCACTGGTCATGCCTGCCACGCTCGACCAGATCCGTCAGATCAGTGAAGCGGGGGAACGAATGCCTGCCAAGAGCACTTATTTTTACCCTAAGCTTTTAAGTGGGCTGGTGATTCACAGCTTGCAGTGATCACAAGGGCAACATTAGTTACCGCAGTTTCTCTGCTGGCATCCATGTTTCACGTGAAACTGGTTCAACAACGCCTCTGGCTGAACAGCTGGCTGGCGTTTCACGTGGAACAGGTAAGATAGTTGATCTTACTTCGTCTTAGGCTGACCCATCTTTTTAGCCAATTGGCATTCACGTCCGGTGACTGCTCTGGTTAGAATCCCTCCTCGACAGTGGGGGTCGGAAACCAGGAAAGCGTGAGACGATGGGACGAATTCTGTGCATTGCCAATCAGAAAGGTGGCGTCGGCAAGACGACCACTGCCGTCAATTTGTCAACGGGACTGGCAATGGCCGGTCATCGCACCCTGTTAATCGATTTGGATCCGCAGTGCAACGCGACAAGCGGTCTGGGACACCAACCTACCGATCGTCATCCGCTGGTGATTTGTCAGCCTTTGCGAGAATCGTGTCAGCAAACTGCCACCAGTAATCTCGATTTGCTCCCTGGCAGTCGCAGTTTCCAGGATGTCGAAGTGCTCTCCCAGGGAGATCCGGGTAACAGCACGACGCTCGAACAGCACTTGGAGACAAGTATGGGCAGTTATGACTATGTCTTGATTGACTGTCCACCTTCTTTAGGGCCTTTAACGCAGACTGCTTTGGCGGCCTCCAGCGAGGTATTGATGCCGATTCAATGTGAATATTATGCCTTGGAAGGTCTCAGCCAAATGATCCAGGTAATCAGCAAGATCATGCAGCAGCGGCCTGGAAAACTGGAATTTGGCGGTATCGTCTTAACCATGTATGACGCCAAACTTGAATTAACTCAAGAAGTCGATGCTGAAGTGCGCGAGTTTTTTGGCGATATTGTCTTTGACACGGTTATTCCACGTGATGTGCATGTTACAGAAGCACCGAGCCATTGCACTTCAGTCATTCAATACGCACCACGATCTCGGGGTGCTCGAGCGTATATCGAACTTTGCATGGAGGTAATGAACTGTGCGTAAAGATCGGCGATTAGGACGTGGTTTAGCAGCTTTACTGGGAACTCCCGAGCCGCAACAAGCGGCCGTGCCCGAAAAGGCTAAAGCAACGAAGAAAAAGACCACGGCTGCTGCCGCAGACTCCCATCCCGCTGCAGCTGGCTCAAACGACCGCACTAGTTTACTGCTGCTCGACGTCTACGAAATCGACAACAACCCCTTTCAACCGCGTCGTGAATTTAGCGAGTCGGAACTGGCTTCGCTGGCGGAGAGTCTCAAAGAGCACGACATGTTGCAACCGGTGCTAGTCCGCCGCGTCGATGATCGCTACCAGTTGATTTCCGGCGAACGGCGACTGCGGGCGGCCATTAAGGCAGGCTGGAAACAGGTGCCAGCCAGGATCCGAGGGGCGGACGACCGCCTGGTTGCTGAACTGGCGATTGTTGAGAACTTACAACGCAAAGATCTCAACGCGGTCGAAAAGGCTCTTTCCTTTCGACGTTACCTGGAAGAGCACAAGTGCACACAGGAAGATCTGGCTGCTCGACTGAAAATCGATCGTTCGACCATTGCCAACTTGATGCGTCTGCTGGAACTGCCAGACACGGTACTGGACGCACTCCGCAGCGATAAGATCTCCGCCGGTCATGCCCGGGCGCTGCTGCCCCTGGGAGACGAGGACCAGCAGGCCAAGTTCTGTCAGCGCATCTGTCGAGATGGTTTGAGTGTCCGGGCGACTGAGGAATCCGTGCAAGCCTGTATCCTGGAGGAAGACGGAACTGGGCTGGCAACACCAAAGAAGAAGCCACGCCGTTCCGGTAACGACCAGTTAGCCCAATTAGCGCAGACATTTCGCCGGGTGCTGGGGACGAAAGTGGACCTGCGACAGACTAATCAGGGTCGTGGTCGGATTGTCATTCACTTCGCCAACCATGATGAATTCGAACGACTGCGTGATCATATTTGTCAGCCGGGAGCCGATGAGTCCCAGCGAAAAGCCGCCTAGCTGACATGCTCCCCTCGGCTGCTGCTCTCAATCGCCGATTGCCCAATCGGATCGAACCCGTTAGCATGAACCCTGCTGCGAGTTCAGGAAGGATCGAGGGACGATTCCTGGTGACTCAATTCGGGGCGTAGCGCAGCCTGGCTAGCGCGCCTGCTTTGGGAGCAGGAGGTCGGGAGTTCGAATCTCCCCGCCCCGACTCAGCCGTTCCGCCGACAACTACCTCTGAACCGGCGGAACGGCCCCCGGCAACAATTCAACACATGTACATATGTTCATGCGTCGAATTGTCTGGCTTGCCAACGCTTCTTTCCACCCTCCTGCAATGGGTTACCATAAGAGGCACCGAAATCCCGTCGATTGGTTTTCGGCCAACCGTGCCTCTTGCTTCCGACCCCTGAAGGAACCCTGCCTGCCATGTCTCTCGTACCACGACATCCGGTTTTCCGTTTCCTGCTCCCCTTGCTGCTCATTTCAGGATTGTCGCTCTGCATCCTCCGACCAGCGGGCCTGGACGCTCAACAGGAACCGTCCGCCTGGAAGCCGGTTCAAGTCCCCGAAATCTGGCGAACCTCGTCTCCAGCCTCACTGGGAAACAATCTCGGCTTTGGCTGGTATCGTTGCCTGGTCGACATCCCGACCGACTGGAAAGGAAAAACTCTGCAGCTCTACCTGGAATCGATCGATGATGCACGCGAGGTTTATTTCAACGGGGTTAAAGTTGCCGCCCTGGGTGTCTTTCCGCCCAAGTACCGCAGTGGCCTGGGAAGCGACGAGCGTTACCCAATCAAGCCGCAACTAGTGCTGCCCGGGCAGGCCAACGTGCTGGCCATCCGCGTATACTTCAACCTGGGAAGAGCTCGCTTCAACGTGGCCGCACCACTGCTGGTGAATCAGCAGCAGGCCATCTCCACGGCGGGAACCTGGCAATACCAGCCAGCCGACAACAGCCAATGGGCACTGTGGAAGGAACGTGATCCTAAGACCAAGGCCTTCGGTCAGCTGCGCGATACAGAAGTCATGCTAAGGGAATTCAAGAAGCTGGCCGGTGACAAGGGGCCTCGTTCCCCCCAGGAAGCGGTCAAACTGTTCAAGGTGGCGGATGACTTGCAGGTTCAGCTGGTGCTGGCCGATCCCCACATTGCACAACCCTTGTCCCTCAAGTTTGATCATCGCGGGCGCATCTGGGTGATCGAGTATCGACAATACCCAACGCCAGCCGGCTTAAAAATGCTCGGCCGCGACAAGTACCTGCGCAGCGTGTACGACAAGGTACCACGCCCACCACCGCACCACTTCCCTGGTATCGACAGGGTTTCTATTCACGAAGACACCGACGGTGACGGCGTTTACGATACTCACAAGAACTTCCTGGAAGGACTCAGCCTGGTGACCTCCGTGGCCCTGGGGCGTGGTGGTGTGTGGGCGTTGAATCCACCCTACCTGTTGTTCTACCCCGACCGGAACCAGGATGACGTCCCCGACGGAGATCCCGAAGTGCACCTGGAAGGCTTCGGCATGGAAGATTCCCACTCGGTCACCAACAGCCTCCGCTGGGGACCGGATGGCTGGTTGTACGCCTCACAGGGAAGCACCGTTTCAGGACGCGTGAAACGTTATGGCAGCAAAGACAAACCGATCCATTCGGTCGGACAACTGATTTGGCGTTACCATCCGGAGCAACGGAAGTACGAGATTTTCGCCGAAGGTGGTGGCAACTCGTTTGGCGTCGAATTCGATGCTCACGGTCGCGTCTACTCCGGCCACAACGGTGGCAACACACGTGGTTTTCATTACGTCCAGGGAGGCTACTTTCAAAAGAGCTTTGCCAAGCATGGGCAACTGTCGAATCCCTATGCCTACGGTTTCTTCCCCTTCATGACCCACCACCAAGTGCCCCGTTTCACCCACACCTTCGTAATCAACGAAGCCGGCGTCTTACCGGACCATTATCAGCGTAAACTGTTTGGTATTTCACCCTTAAGCAGTCACGTCGTTTACAGTGAAGTGTCAACCGAGGGTTCTTCCTTCCAGACCAAGGACCTGGGGCATCCGCTGCAGGGAACCGACAACTGGTTCCGGCCGGTCGATATCAAGATGGGACCCGATGGGGCTATCTACGTTGCCGACATGTATGAGCAGCGGATTGACCATGCCGCTCACTACCAGGGCCGAGTCGACAAGACCAACGGCCGCATCTATCGACTGCATGGCAAGAACCACCCAACCGCCGAACGATTCGACCTGTCAAAACTCTCCAGCAAGCAACTCATCAAGGTCCTGGGGCATTCTAACAAGTGGTACCGGCAGACAGCAGTGCGACTCTTTGGTGATCGGCGCGACAAGTCGGTCATCGAACCCCTGCAAGCGCTAATCCAAAAAGAATCGGGACTGCTGGCACTCAACGCCCTCTGGGCTCTGAATCTAAGTGGCGGTTTGGACGAGGATTTTGCCACCCTGGCTCTCCAGCACGAGGATCCGTACGTGCGCATCTGGACAACCCGCCTGATGTGTGACAATCACCAGGTATCGGCACCACTGACCAGGCAGTTAGCGAAACTTGCCGGTCAAGAGCCTCACGTCGAAGTACGCAGCCAACTGGCCTGTTCGGCACGCCGACTGCCGCTGCAACCTTCCCTGGCCATCACGCGCCAACTGCTGACTCACAGCCAGGACGCTTCGGACATTCATGTGCCCCTGCTGCTGTGGTGGGCCGTGGAATCTCACGTACAAGCAAACCCGGCCGCCGTGGTAGATATCTTCCAGGACAAGACACTCTGGCAGCTAACACTGGTCCAGGAACATATCCTGGAGCGATTGATGCGACGTCTCGCCAGTAGCGGTCGACAAAAAGACCTGGTCAGCAGTGCCCGCTTGCTGCAACTGGCTCCCGACCGCTCAGCCCAAACGACCTTAATGAAGGGCTTTGAAAAAGCGTTCGAAGGACGTTCGCTCGCCGACCTGCCACCGCAGTTAATTGAAGCCATTGCAGCTGCCGGGGGTGGTTCTCTCAAGTTGCGACTGCGCCAGTCCCAACCGGCGGCCATCACTGAATCGCTGAGAAAAATTGGCGATCCCAAGACAGCCGTTAGCGAGCGCGTGGCGCTGCTGGAGGTCTTCGGCCAGGTGCAGCAGGAAAGCTCCTTGCCCACGTTATTGAAACTGGTTCGCGATGAATCCAATGATGCGGTGGTGAGTGCGGCGCTGATCAGCCTGATCTCTTATGACGACGCCAAGATCCCTGTCACGGTACTGGGGCGTTATGGCAAGTTCTCTTCGCGAGCCAAGCCGGTGGCCCAGTCGCTGCTCGTCAGTCGCCTGCCCTGGACACGGATTTGGCTGCAACAGGTGGCCAGTGGAAAGATTGCCAAGGAATCGATCCCACTGGCGCTCGTCCGGCGGATGCTGCTGCACAATGACCCGCAAATCAAGAAGATCATTGACCAGCAATGGGGCCCTGTCACTGGTGCCACGACTGCCCAAATGAAGCAGCAAATTGCCACTTACCAGCAAACTCTACAAACCGGCTCAGGTCATCCTGCCCACGGCAAAAAACTGTTTCTACAGCATTGTGGCAAATGTCACGTGTTGTTCAGCGAGGGGGGCAAGGTGGGTCCCGATTTGACCAGCTACAAGCGGGATGACCTCTCCACCATGTTGCTCAACGTCGTCAATCCCAGCATTGAAATCCGTAAGGGCTTTGAAACGTTCGCCATCTTTACCGAGGATGGCAGAACCCTCAACGGTTTCATCGAGGACCAGGACGACCGGGTGGTCGTGCTACGTGGCATCGATGGACAACGAATCGTGGTTGCCAAGGAGCAGATCGACGAAATGGCAGCGGTCCCGCGATCGATTATGCCAGAGAGCATATTGAAACCGTTGTCGGACCAGCAGGTCCGCGATTTGTTCGCTTACTTGCGTGCCTCGCAACCGCTTCCCTAAGAAACCGAGCCAGCAGCCGTGCCCGCTGGCTGCCGTTCTGGGGGCAAATTTCGAGCCTTGCCTGTCCCGAACATTCGGACCCTTTGCCACCATTCTTACTAAAAAGTTCAGGGTCTTGAAGGGAACAACCGTTTCCCAACGAACAATCACAAGGTATGGTTGAAGAAGACCCTGTTGGCACTCCTAAATGCGACAATCTGAATCCTAATGGCTCAAACCGACATTCAATCCGCTGGATCATCTTCGGAACCACCGCCGCGACCGAACGCTGCGCGCGCTGACGCGGACTACCAAATCCAGGTGGCCTCACGGGTCAGTCGACTGCCACCCTACATGTTCGGTCAGATCAATGCCCTGTTGTACGAAAAACGACGAGCGGGACATGACGTGATTGACTTGGGCATGGGGAATCCTTCCGATCCACCCCAGCCGCAAGTGATCGAGAAATTGTCGGAAGCCGCGACGGATCCTCGTGGTCATGGTTACAGCAAGTCCAACGGCATTTTGAACCTGCGGCGTGAAGTGGCCAGCAAGTATTTAAAGAACTACGGTGTTCGACTCGATCCGGAATTGGAAGTGACCGTCTGTCTCGGTTCCAAGGAAGGGTTCAGCCACATGTGCCTGGCTTTGATGGGGCCCGGAGACACGGCCATCACACCAGCACCCTACTTTCCGGTCCACATGTATGCCGTGGCACTGGCCAGTGGCAATGTGATCGCACTGGAAGTGGGAAACAGTGAACAATTACTCTCCAACATTGCCTATACCTGCCAGCATCTTTATCCACGTCCGAAACTGTTGATCCTGAACTTCCCCCACAATCCCTCCACTGCCACGGTGGAACCGGAGTTTTACGTGGAGGTGGTCAAACTGGCAAAACAATATGGTTTCATGGTGATCAGTGATTTCGCTTATGCCGACGTCGCCTTTGATGGCTATCAGCCTCCCAGTTTCCTGGCTGCTCCTGGAGCCAGCGACGTGGGGGTCGAATTCACGACCATGAGCAAGGGATACAACATGGCGGGCTGGCGGGTAGGCTACTGCTGTGGCAATGCCCAGATGATCGAGGCGCTGGGAGTCATCAAAGGATACTACGACTACGGGATGTTCCAGGCGATTCAAGTCGCGGCCATCGTGGCACTGCGTCATACGCAAGCAGCGGTCGAAGCTCAGTCACAGTTGTACCAGCATCGCCGGGACGTACTGGTCGAGGGACTCTGCCGAATTGGCTGGGACGTAACTCCCCCGAAAGCTGGCATGTTTATCTGGGCCCCGGTTCCCGAACCATGGGCCAGCCGGATGTCGACCATGGATTTTGCCATGAAATTACTGGACGAGGCCGAGGTAGCGGTCAGTCCAGGATCCGGATTTGGACCAACTGGAGAAGGATATCTTCGCCTGGCCCTGGTCGAAAACGAGAACCGGCTGCGACAGGCAGTGCGACAAATCAGCCGCTGTCTTGGGCAATCTCAAGACCCCTAGTCCCCAAATCGTGGATAACTAGGTATCTTCTTCAGAGCGAGTCTTTGGAGATTCGCTCTGAATGCCTATAATTCGAGAAGCTCGCTTTGGCGATAGAGAGAAAATCGACCAGCAAGAGCCCCTTAAAAGATCCAGAAAAAAAGCTGGGGGGCCTTGGTCGCCGAACCAAGCCCCCCCGGTTTA
>JAYGDG010000908.1:0-7143 GCA_046583015.1 Pirellulaceae bacterium
TGGATTTACTTGCACTTCGAAGGGGGTCCCAAGGGAGGATCGACGGTAGCCCGTTTTAATCTGGCCTGGGTCTTGGGGGGCAAGGCGACCGGCAACGGCAGGCTGCCAGCGAACCTCGCACCTTAAATCGCGTTTTACCAACTCAACTACGTAACCGGCAGTACCACGCGTCATGAACGGTGAAGGCCACCTCTTTAAAGAAAGCCTCCTGACACTGGCAATCCTTGCCAGCTTCAGCACGGGTGCTGCCTCAGCGCAAGAGGGTCACGATACGGTCCGCTTGTCCACGCTCTCTTATCGTCCGGCCGTAACAGTGATGGCAAACCAGGCTAAGATTGAAATCGGCAGTCATACCACCACGCGATGTTACGACTGGGACCAGGATGGTGACACGGACCTGCTGGTAGGAGGTGGCGATGGACGACTCTGGCTATTTCGTAACACCGCAGCCACCGGTAGCCCGACGCTGGCAGCCAGGCAGGCCATCGTCGCTGGCAAACGTGAACGCTGGGGCACCTCCTACACGGGCCTGGCACTGGCTCACGTCGTGGGAGATCCATTACCGGACCTGCTGGTCAGTCACTCGGACAACCAGGTTTCCATTCACGAAAATGTTGGTCAGGCAAAGCGGCCACGATTCGCCGAGACCACCTTGTCGTTTACCGTCCAAAAAGGTTGCCAGGGGCGATTCGACATCGCTGACTGGAATGCTGATGGCCTGCCGGACCTGGTAACTGGATCGTTTCTTGGCAAGCTGGTCTGGTATCCCAACCGGGGACGCAAGGGGATGGCGAGCTTTGGCCCCGGTCAGCCTTTCCATAACATCAACCGCGCTTACAATGCCCACCCACGCATTCTCGACTTCAACCATGACGGCAAACTGGATCTGCTCCTGGGTGCAAACTGGGGGAGCGTCCTGCTCTTCCTGAACCAGGGAACAAAGGACAAACCGCTCCTAAACCAATCCAAGCCCCTGTTGTGGGCTGCCGATGGTAAGGGACTAAACATACGCTCTCTAAACAATGATGACACGACGCCGGAGTTAGCTGACTTTAACGGTGACCAGGTACTCGACCTGGTCAGTGGTGGTAAGAATGGTCAGATCTTCATGATGCCTGGGGTGAGTTACCGGACGAACCTTGCAGAACTTCGCAAGCTTTTCGCAGAACACCGAAACGACCTGGACATGGTTCTCAAGAAAAACCCGGCCATTCGGTCTCGGGCCTTTAGCCTGGTGAACTCGCTGCGGGCTGATATCGCCGGCCACGTTGTGCCAGCTTCTTTGCGCCAAGACCTGTTTCAGCAGTTAGCCAGTCTGGCCAAGGAACACGCCGGTTACCTGCAGCGCCAACATTTCGACCTGGAAGCATCCCCATCATTACCGCTACTGGCTGCCCAATTCTGGGTCATCCTGCTGGAAAGCCTGCCCGATTCTCCCGCCCACCGTCAACAGGTAGCCCGCACCCTCGCATTCCGCGGTGGTTACCAGCAGTTGCTGGTCGACTTCGGCATCCTGTTCATCGACAACAATACGGCCACAGCAGCACAATTGACCGCCATGCACTCGTTATTGACGTCAATTCCAGCCGCGACATGGGACGTTGAAACAATCACCGTAGCTGACTGGCTGGGGCCAGCCAGCAAATCCCACCGGATCCATTCACGGTCAGGAATTAACATCTTCGGCCTGCCGCTCGGCAGACAAGAAAACAGCTTTGCCGGAGATTCTCCCAGGCGTGGGGTGACCGACGTTTACCTAATTTGTCTGGCCCACGAACTGGCACACAACATGCTAGACACTGTCGGCAAACGGACGCGACCTAAACTGCACGAACGAAAATTTGAAAATCTTGACCAGGCAGCAGGCCCCGACGTGGTCTATCAAAGGCCTCGCTCCCGTGGCATCGACTGGCCTGCGACCAAGGAAAATTTCCGAGCCGGCGGGGCCTGGGACGGCAACGAGAAGACCTGGTCCACTGCCTGGAAAACATACTTCGACGGCAAGCAACACTTCGACCGGGCTTACCTGCGTGGTAACGTGCGATTTTTCCTGGAATCTCCCCAGGAAGCATTTGCGACCCTGGCCAACCAGTATTTCACCGACAGCCAGCTGATGCTGGAATTTTCCAAGGCCCGCTGGGACGACGGCTACCGCTCGAACGTCAACCAGTTCCTGCTGATTGCCGACTACCTCAGTGTTGGCACCAATCGGGTGACGTTCCATATCGTCCAACCGGGCGGGCGGTTTACCAACGTACCTGTTCAACTAACACGCGACAGGTCGGGCCGCATTACGCAGTTGCAATCTCCCGCTACGATCGCTCGTTTTAGCTACCAGGATGGAAACCTGGTTACCGGTTTCAAACTGACACCTTTTCCTGCAAACGATCCCTGAATGGCAGGCCACCTGTCAGTGTCAGAGGATTCACAATACACGGCTACAATTAGCTAATCCCCGATCATTTCGCCGGCAAATGCTCCGCTTGGCAAAGGCTAGACGGGACCGGACCAGCCACCGGCGGCCAACAAAAAAGAATAAACCCGGCAACGCCCGTTGGTCGACGTGGCATCCATACTACAGAACAAGACACTTGCCTGTGTAATATTCCTTCGGTTTTACACTGGTCAAGATGTCCATTCAGAGCGCACAATAGACCGTTACTTTATACACAAGGAGTTATGATGCAATCTGGTGAAACTCTGCGACTGGCTGTCGCCGAGATTGGCGTCAAGAAGGTTTCCAGCGCACTCAACCTGTCCCCCTCGCTCATCTACCGTTGGTTTGAACAGATCGACGATAAGGACTCAGCCTCGACATCCAATCCGTTGTGGCGAATGGCCCAAATCTACGAACTGACTGGCAACTTAAAACCACTGGAATGGTTGTGTGAACGGGCTGACGGTTTCTTTATCTCAAACGGCGCCATTGATCTGAGTGAAAGCGAGCATTCGCTCACCCACACTCAGCAGATCGTCAAGGAATTCGGCGACCTGCTGCACGCCATCTCCGAGAGCCTTAACGAAGACCGCCTTGTCGATGGTGAAGAAGCCGAGCGGATTCGGAAGGAATGGGAAGATCTTAAACGCGCCGGCGAAGCTTTTGTCATTGCCACCGAACGAAGAGCGGAGATTTAATCTATGATATTTTTAATAGTCGTCATTTCGATGCTGATCGGCATCCTCACCGGCTCCATTGCCCTGAGCATGATCATCTGGTTAATGCAAGACAGCCTCTCCTTCAAGGACTTCATCGACACGTTCAAAGTCTGCTTGGTTTTCAATGCGATCGTCACTGGGGCCGATGCTTTGACCTGGATATTTACGATCGTAGCCGTTGGTGTCCTGGGTGGCTTCGGGGCATTTCTTTCCCTACTGGTTTGCCTGGGTGCTTTCATCTTCTCGTTTCGGCTCTTAATGTCATGGGGCGGCTTTGGTGTTTGGGGAGCCATCATTGTCACGTTAGCAGCGGGATTCATAGAATGGCTTATCCTCACTGGATCCATTGAATTTCTGCAGACACTTTTGGCCTAAGCTGCTTTATCAGAAGAAAAGTTCCTGTCTCCAGTCGCAGCGGCCATCCCTCTAGCTAATCACTTCAACCGTCATCAAGCTCTGCAGCCGCAAGGTGCCCACTGGTATTGGACGAAGGTCGGTCGTCAGCGTCAGCCTGTTCCTTGTCGCATTCCTGTTAATCGTCAGCCTCGGAAGCGGCAACCCGGCAGCCGAACACGCTCTTAAAACTCGGCAGAAAGGGAATTCCAGCCTCTCACCAGTAGCGTAGCAGGGACTTACCGGCCAGTATTGCAACAGTTTTCAAACAGTTTGCCGTTGCATCAGTAACTTGATCAACCGATAATACCAGTGTATATTTTCCGTGGTTTCCATCTCTCGAGATGCAGGATCGCAAGATGCGCCCAAACGGATTAGATCGTCGTGACCTGTTGCAGGTTGGTTGTTCCAGCTTCCTGGGACTCACACTTACCGGCCTGCTCGCTCAACGGGCACAAGCCAGCAACGGCCAAAAGCCCAAGAGCGTCATCCTGGTCTTTCAGACCGGTGGCGGCAGTCACATCGATTCTTTTGATCCGAAGCCCGACAACTCGACCATCAAGGGTGAGTTCACTCCAATCGCAACCAAGATACCCGGTGTCCAATTCACCGATCGGGTACCGAACCTGGCTGCCCATGCTGACAAGTTTGCCATCATTAGGTCATTAGCTCATGGCGACAATCGTCACCTGTCGGGTACTCACAATACACTTACCGGGACTCCCCAGGTCTTTCGTGGCGATGCCAACGAAGACAAGGAACTGTCCCGCCTCGATTGGCCCTGCTACGGTGGAGGCCTGGAACATTCCCGCCCTTCCACTAATGGCTTGCCCTCGCAGGTAACGGTACCCATTCCGTTGATCGAAGGCTCCTTGACCTGGCCCGGCCAACACTCCGGTTTCCTGGGTCCCAAGTATGACCCCTTCCAGGTCAATTCCGATCCCAACTCCAAGGACTTCAAGGTCTCCGGAATTCAGTTGCTCGATGGTATGACCACCAGTCGGCTCACCAATCGCAAAGAGCTTCTCACGGACCTCAATCAACAAGAACGTGCCCTCGATCAACTTGCTCAACAAACACAATTCACCAGTCAGCAAGAAGTTGCTTACTCGATGCTGGCTTCGGGAAAACTGACCGAAGCTTTTGACGTCAACAAGGAACCGGCCAAACTGCGGGACAAATATGGTCGCTGCCGCATGGGACAATCTTTGTTGCTGGCCCGCCGCCTGGTAGAACGCGGCGTACCGTACGTGCAGGCCAACATGGGACACGTGCAATCCTGGGATACTCACAGTAGTAACTTTCCCAAGTTGAAAGACAGGCTGCTGCCAGGTATTGACGTCGGCGTCTCGGCGCTGATCGATGATCTCGAAGAACGCAACATGCTGGACGACGTGCTGATCATCGTCGTTGGTGAATTCGGCCGCACGCCGAGCATCACCAAGAACGGTAGCGATCCCAAGCCGGGCCGCGGTCACTGGGCTCCCTGTTACACCGGACTGTTTGCCGGTGGCGGTGTACGTGGCGGCCAGGTAATTGGCAAGAGCGATAAAAACGGTGGCTACCCCGCCAGTACTCCTTACCATCCCAACGATATCGGCGCCACTATCTACCAGACGCTGGGGGTTGATCCAGCGTCGATGATCATTGACCAGCAAGGTCGCCCGATCCATCTCAACACTGGCAAAGTACTGGACGTTCTTTACACCGGTTAATTCTGAGCACAGTCGGTTAACTGTTGCATCCAGCGCTGAACCTGCATCGCATCGGCGTAAGTCGCTCCCCGGGGAATTGACTGCTGGCCGCTCACGACGCGACAAAAACACCGCTGCTCCTCCGCCATCATCCCGGTGGGACCCGACTCATCCGTGCGAATTTCCAGGGCCATGGGCCACTCAGCCTGGTCCGACCAAACCTCGATCGGCCTGGGGTTGGGAGAAATACAGGCCGCCCAGCCGTCGCCAAAGACTTCCGTTCGGTCGATCCCGCGAGGTGGCATGCCAGCAGGTGTCAGGTAGGAAGCCGCAAAGGAGGCCACGGGGCCTTCTTTCCAGTGCAGTTGGGCCAGGGCCAGATCGATAGCTCCCTCGCTGGTGCGATGATACTGGGCACTCATGCCATCCGGTTCCTGGCAATCCAGTAGAACCTGCACACAGTAAAGGTCATGAACCATGGCTGCATGCAACGGATTCTCTCCCGAAAAATCCTGCACGATAGAGGCCGGGCGATGACGAACACAATCAATATAGGCGATGGGACCGCGCTGCTGAACTTCTTCACGCAACGCACAGAATTCACTGTTAAAGAGCAGGATGTGCCCAATCATCAGGTTACTGGCATCCTCGTTAAGCAGCGATGCCAGGCTTTCGGCATCCGCCAGCGAACCAGCAATCGGTTTTTCCAGTAGCACTGTTTTGCCCGCTTCCAGTAAGCAGCGCGAAACATCGACATGAGACGATGTGCTACAGGCAACGATCCAGGCATCAGCGCCTGACTCTTCGATGGCTTGTGGTAAGTCAATCCAACCCGGAACATTCGGAAGTTCTTCGCGGGCCGCCTCGAGACTCTCGTTGCGGCGGGCCACGATCGCCACCAGTTCCGCTTCAGCCAAACGATTGAGGGTGAGGGCATGCAGACGTCCAAACCGTCCCCAACCAACGACTCCCACACGTACGGGTCCTTTTTCTGCGGCTGCTGACATGCTCTCATCATGACAAAACAACACGACCGTGCCTACCATCCAGGCCAATCACAAAGACATTGACTCGCCTAAGCCTGTTAGAACATAATAAGTAGTGTTTATATGACTTTCAGACGAACCTTTTGTTGTCACGGCCTAACGGGGTAAACGCATGCAACCGAGTCGCTGTCGTGGACCACTAACCCGTCGCAGTTTCATCGAAGCAGGCTCGCTCTTAATGGGCGGCTTGACGCTCGGGGATCTGCTGCGCCGCCGCGCCGAGGCGTCCGAAACGGCGACGCAGAGCACCGACACCTCGGTCATACTCATTTGGCTCCAGGGTGGCCCCAGTCACATGGAGACGTATGACTTAAAGCCAGACGCACCGATCGAGTTTGGTGGTGATGTTCAGCCAATCCAAACAGTGGTCGCCGGCATGGACATTGGTGAGCATCTGCCACTCCATGCTAAAGTTGCTGACAAGTTTAATCTGATTCGCTCGATTTCCCATGGTTTTGCCAATCATGCGGGTGGAGCGGGTCGCTTCCTGTCCGGCTACAAACCGCTCAAACCATTAGATCCCAAGGGGCAGTTCCCGTGCCTGGGGCCGGTAGTCTCGAGGATGCTGGAAGGCCGACGGGATCCGTCGATGCCCCGCTTCATCGCTGATGCAGCCAATGTCTATGGTGGTGGCAGTGCCGGTTTAGGGCCAGCATATCTACCATTCGTTGTCGGTGCTGATCCAAACGCAAAGAGTTTTAGTGTCAAGAACCTGTCCCTGGCTCCCGAACTCAGAACACGCCTGGATGATCGCCGTACTCTGCTGAGTGCCTTTGATGGCCTCCGTCGGAACATTGATCATTCGGGACTCATGGACTCGATGGACAAGTACAATCGGGATGCGATTCATTTAC
>JAYGDG010000346.1:0-2575 GCA_046583015.1 Pirellulaceae bacterium
ATCCATAGAGCCAGCCAACTTTTTCTTTAACAAAAAAAGCAACCAGCATTAACAACATGGTGCTAATCCAGAAAGCGGGATGAGCGCGGCGTACGGGAACTGGTTCTAATTCTTCTTCGTCAGCAGTTTGTTCGCGGGTGGTGATCTGTTCGCCAGCTGCCAGGCCAACAATCACGGTAGAATTGTCGGAGCCACCGCGAATATTTGCCAGGTCGACTATGAATTGAGCGGCTTCGTAGGTAGGAAGATTTGCGATGATGGCCGCAATCTCTTCGTCTTCAATCATTCCGGAGACACCATCGGTGCAGAGCAGGAAGAGGTCGCCCTGTTGAACGGGAAACGGTCCTTCAATGTCGACTTTGACTTCGGCATGAGGTCCCAAGGAGCGAGTAATCACATTGGACGGCACCTTGCTGAGCATCTCGGAGTTCTTGCTTAGCTGTCCGGACGCTTGTAATTCCCAAACCAGGCTGTGGTCAAAGGTCAGTTGTTCCAGTTTATCGTTACGAAAACGATAGATTCTTGAGTCGCCAACGTGTCCGATCAGTGCACCATCCGGCAACAGGACGAGGGCACTGATCGTGGTCCCCATGTTATGGAAGTCTGCATTGGCTTGTCCACGCCGGTGAATTTCAACATTGGTTTCGACGATAGCTTTGTAGAGTGCCTCGACGTGTGTCAGTTCCCCGTATTGATGAAACCGCAGAGTTACACCGCGGACCGCCATTTCACTGGCCAGTTCCCCGGCAGCATGGGCGCCCATTCCGTCAGCAACGACCAGTACGTGGCCCTGCTCGGGCCACAGTTGTTCGCTCTTGGCCAGCACGACCGAATGAGCATCCTGGTTATTGGATCGCCGCATTCCGACGTCAGTGACGGCAGTGTATTGCAGGCAATCGATCCATTTAACGGAGGGCGGATTCACGTGATTGTCTCTATTGGGGAATCGGCCCGACTCGGCTACCGCGCCTCTCCGAGCGACATTCATCATGTAAGCGTCTTCATCCGTGATATTTTTATTCTACTTGTCAGCAGGGAACACGAATAGAGTTGTTATTGAAGGATCTTGGCTACATTTTACAGGATCGTTCTCCGTGAATTTGACCTATTTGTCTGCAGCAGGTCTCGCTATACTTTCGCCGCCACAGAAACGATCCTTGGCTGGTCACTCGAGCAGTTATTCGGGAGATGGACGAACGATGCGAACTCCACTTGTCGTATTGAGTTGCCTGGTTTTCATTTGTCTTGATTGCGAGACGGGTGTAGCAAAAGTGCGGCGGCGCCTGACGATTACCAGCAATCCGCCTGGTGCTGTTGTGTTTGTAGATGATCGAGAAATTGGCATTACTCCGGTTTCGACACCCTTTACGTATTACGGTACCCGCAAAATCCAGTTGGTGTTGGAGGGATTTGAAACGTTAACGGTGAAACGGACATTTTCTCCTCCCTGGTACCAGTGGCCAGTGGTTGACTTCATTTCAGAGAACATGATCCGACGTGAATTGCGTGATGAACGGGTCGTGGATTTCCGCATGGTACCACAACGTATTGTTCCCAGTGATCAACTGCTTCTCAGAGCACAGCGTCTGCGCGATCGCTCTCGCCAGGGAGTGGTGCCTGAATTGCCGGCCCGGCCGATTGGCAAGCGCAGAGCGCCGCCGCCTGCACCACGTACTCCCGTGCCCCAGCTGCCAGTACAACCTGCCCTGCCACTGCGTCCCCAGCCGATGCCGCCACTGCTTGAGCTGCCACGTTAAATGGTAGTGACTTTCTAGCGTTGCCAGAAGTTGGTTTTCACTCCCACACCGTTGGGCTTATTGTCGAGGGCTCCCTTGAGGCCAAGTTGCCGGGGATCGGTTGCCAGCTTGTCGGAGAAGATTCGCAGATCCTCCATGATAGGCCGCAGACGTCGAGACGCCTCATTAATGTTATGAGCAGCGCTATTCAACTGCTGAAACAGCATCGGATCATGAACCAACTTGCCCAGAGAACCTTCTTGGCTATTTAACGACCTGCTAAAAGTCGACAACTGCGTAAAGAGTTGATCCATGCTGTTTATCGTATGGACAAGGTCTTCTGCCAGCCCGGGCCCATGTTGTTTTAGGGGACCCGTGAGGTGCTGAAGATTATTCAGGTTGACCGTGGCTGATTCACTCATGGTCTCAAAACTACGAATCGCCTTACGAGTTTCTGCCACGGTTAGCTTGGCTTGTTCGAAAAGTGCTGGCATATCTTTTAATGTTTGTTTTAGGCTCTTTTGAAACTGCGGGTCACCAGCTAGATCGCTAACCAAGCCCATTGCTCTGCTGAAGTTATCCAGGGCGACTTCTGTCTTGGTCAAAATGCCCTGTAATTGCCCGTCATTACTTCCCAGGAACTCGTTAAGATTACTCATGAGCATTGCGAAATCGGCAGCTGCCTTCTCGATTCCAGCACCAGCGTGTTCAATCGAGTCAAAGGTGTCCCCCATTTTTTGTTCCATGTGCATGATGATCTGCAATGGATCTTCTGCCACCATGCCTGTCCGCAAATAGTCTCCGTCTTGCAAGAGTTCCGCTGTCTTGCTGACTTCCTC
>JAYGDG010000023.1:0-2533 GCA_046583015.1 Pirellulaceae bacterium
GATGGCCGTCTCAAGCGAATCGGGACGGTCCAGAGCGGCAAACGCCCCTGGTGGTTGCAGCTGGTAACGATCCCGTAAAAGGCCGCGTACTTGTCAAACTTGCATCCCGGTGGCGGCTAGCGGTTGATTTAGCCACTGGCATCAAACGTTGGTAAATGCGACAATGTGAATTATCTTCCATATTCTACCTTTTTGGTTGTTGCGAGGGCTCGGATATGAGCAACGATAACACGTACCAGACCATTGACGAGAATATTCGTCAGCAGTTTGAATCGGCCTGGGCTGCCGGGAATCCTCAACCGATCGAGGCGCTGGTTGGAGAGCCCGCTTCGGCCAATTACCTGGCCACGCTCGAAGAACTGGTCCATATCGAACTGGAGTTTCGCTGGCAAGAAAGGGATCCGCTCATCCGGCCGCAGCTGGAAGAATACCTGGACCGGTTCGAATCTCTCGGGGATCCGGCGATCCTCTCGCGCCTGCTCGCGCAGGAGGTCAAGCTGCGTATGGCCCTGGGGGAAACGCCTAGCAGCAGCGAATACCAGCAGCGTTTTCCAGGGGTCGAGATTGAATTCCCGGCAACTGACCAGGCATCTCAGGATACGGGTATCCGCAGCGAGGATGACGTCGACACCCAACGGGAAATGCCCACCATGGCGCCGGAGAGCACAGCGGAGCCCGCAGACCTGGACTCTGCGACGATGGCAGACGTCCAACAACCGGTTAAGCGAAAGATCATGCTGGAAGGAGATTTTGTCCCGGGCTATGACCTGTTGGGTGAATTGGGGCGAGGTGGCATGGGGGTGGTCTACCAGGCCCGTGACCAGAAGCTCAAGCGGATCGTGGCCATCAAGATGATCCTCAGCGGCGTGCATGCTTCCGAGGAAGACATGCAGCGGTTCCAGGTAGAAGCCGAGGCGGTCGCCAAGCTGCAGCATCCGAATATCGTGCAGATCTTCGAAGTGGGCGAGCACAAGGGAAACCCTTATATTTCACTGGAGTACCAGGAAGGGGGCGGCCTCGATAAGAAGATCGAGGGTACGCCGCAGAACGTCGAAGAGTCGGCGCAGCTGATCGAGACACTGGCCCGCGCCATGCAGGTAGCTCACTCGCAGGATATTATTCACCGCGACTTAAAGCCAGCTAATATTTTGCTCTCGGCTGACGGGGAGCCGAAGATCACCGACTTTGGTTTGGCCAAGCGGATGGATGAAGACAGTAACCAGACCAAAAGCGGAGCGGTGATGGGAACGCCCAGCTACATGGCCCCGGAGCAGGCCTCCAGTAGCAATCAGACCTTGAGTCCAGCAGCTGACACGTATGCCCTGGGGGCTATTCTTTACCATCTGGTCACCGGCCGCCCGCCGTTTCGCGCCGAGACCCAGTTGGACACGCTGATGCAGGTGATCAGTGACGAGCCTTTACCGCCGCGGCGACTCAACAACAAGATAGCGGCGGACCTCGAGACGATCTGCCTGAAGTGTTTGCAGAAGGATATCAGTCGTCGTTACCTCAGCGCGGAGGAACTGGCGGAGGATTTACGGCGGTTTCTGGCAGGAGAACCGATTGCAGCACGACCGGTTACTGGGTTGGAACGGACGTGGAAATGGGCACGCCGGCGACCGGCCGTGGCTGGCTTGATAGGTGTTACCGTGGTGGCGGCGGTGGCACTGGCTATTTACGGTGTCAGTTACAATCGACTGCTAAAGGGCTCGCTGCAGGTGGCTGAAAATCTTCGTTACGAGGAACAGGAACAACGGAAACTTGCTGAGGAGGGACACAAACGAGCGGAAGGCAATTTGAACATGGCAGCTCAGCTGGTGGAAAAGTACCTGACGGAGTTAAGTGAAAACGAATTGATGAACGTTCCCAAGATGGAAGGTTTACGGCGGGAACTGCTGGAAGAAGCCTTGTTGTATTATGAAAAGTTCGTTGAGCAGGATGCTGACGACGTGCTACTGACGAAGAAACTCGCCTCCGCGCACAATCGCCTCGGCAGCGTCCTCCGCGACCTTGGCGAGAACAGCAGGTCGATCGACCATTTCCAGAAGGCACTTGAAATTTCAGAAAAGCTAAGGAAGGACTATCCTTACGACGCCGGGGTGAACAATAGAGTGGCAGCGAACGAAGCGGCTTTGGGGATCGCATACCGACGCACGGGCGATCTGGAAAAAGCGGAAGTCCTTCTTAAGAAGGCCATGGATCATAGTACAACGCGACTCAACCTGGGGATGATCTATAACAATCTTGGTAGCCTCTGTAACGAGAAAGGGGAGTACGGGAACGGGTCCAAATGGCTTGGGCAAGCTATCAGGATCTATTCCGAGGAGTTAGCTTCACCCCAATCTTATCCAAATACGAACGAGCAGGAAATAATCAGGGGGCTGGCACGTTCTAACAACGATTATGGCCGGAGCTTGGCGCAGCAAGCGAAGCATGCTGAAAAGAATGAGGACCGGCAAGCAAAACAGAATGAGGCGCTGGATGCCTATGAGAAGGGGATCGCCGGATATCGTCGACTGCTTGAGCGCTCACC
>JAYGDG010000028.1:0-7757 GCA_046583015.1 Pirellulaceae bacterium
GAGCCGAAGTGCTTGCTTTTAGCTGCTCGTTCGCGCGCCATAGATCCAGCATTTGGCAGGACATCCACCCGCTTGGACTGATCTCATCCGCTGGCCCTGGGTCTCGCAAACTTGCTTTGTGAAGAAAGCAGGAGCAACCAACGTGCCAATCCAATCTTACTTAGCCTCTGCCGGAACCACTTTTTCTTTCAGCAACCTGCCGCAAGAGCAGCACTTAGGCAGTTTTTCCGACCGGATCATGGCCTGGCAAAAAACAGTCGCCTCAGCTGCTACTGCATAGCAGCTATGCACAAATCGTCGCGCAATTGGGCAACCTGTCAGTGGCAAGCGAGATCTTCTCTGTCCCCTCGGCAGCCGACACATGGAAACTAGTAAGAGAGAACCGCGTCAATTCCAAAGGTCGTGGAATCGCTCATTCCGGTACCGTGGAAAAAATCCCAGCGCACTTCCGGTCGCACGACCAACCGCGGTGCAATTCGTGCCTGGGCTCCGACCGTCAAATCGTAGAATTGTTGACCAGTCGTAACACCTTCAAACCATTCAAATCGAACACCGAGATCCAGGGAATCTTGGACTGCATAGTTCAAGTACTGGGTAATACCGACCAGCGTATCATCGCCAGCGACGGCGGAGGGCATGGAAATCAAGTCAGTTTGAAGAAAGTAATCGAGGCGCTCGTTCAACGGCATGCCAATCACAATGGTATGGGAATAAACATCGTTAACGGCTCCAGCGTCGCCAGCGGTGGCGATGTAGGAAAAACTAATCGCATCTGTCAACTGAGTTTCCACACCCCCGATGAACATGCTGCCGTTGAACGCATCGGAAAATCCACTGTTCCAGCCTTCGACCCAACCGGCAATCACCGACATCGAGTCGGTCAGGGCGTAATCGGCAACAACACCCGTATAAGTACGTGGCTGTACTGTCATTGCATAGCTGTGGGAGTAGAAAGCATTGCCGGTTGCTGGCATCGATTCGAGGCCAGCATTGTTGACGAAGTGACCTAGCTTGACATTCAGTTCGTTGTAGGCCAGTTCCAGGTAAAGCTGAGGGATGGCATGCCCGTAATTGCCACCTTGGTCCCAGGCGTTGTCCCAATCAAGCCCACCAAAGGCTTGGACATCCTGGCCATCGGTGCCATAGACATAATCGAAACGAAATCCCCAGTCGAATCCGTCTCCTCGAACTGCATCCTTGGCAACGTACAGCCACTGCTGCTGAACCTGAAAATGATTCGGATAAGTATTAATGGCGCCCTGGCCCAACCCATTAGCGCCTTGCGTGTGATAGCCCAGTTGTGTCCAACCACCTACGGTAATCCCGGAACATGACTCTTTGCCCAGGGTTTTACTGTCAAACGCCGTATCACAACCTTCGGCGACATCCAGATCACTTGGCGACGCGATCGGTGGTTCATCCTGGTTCAGTCTTGCCGAGACTACATCGATTTCCTGCTCCGGATCGGGTTTGGTCGGCAAGGCAGATTCCGTTTGCCTGTTTGTACCGAACTGAGCAACGATCTGCGGAGGTTGCTGTAACGTCTGAGCAGAAAGGGTACCCAGCATTAGGTTCAAGACTAACGCGTTGATTAACGTGACTTGTAGCAGTCGCATGACAACACTCCATCGCTGATGGTTTTCAGATTCACAGGGATCGTCTCGAAGACCACCCTGGAGAAACCGCCTGACGCTCCCATGCGTCGTACCAAGCCGGTTCTTATCGTGCTATCGGACCATCGCCAGAGACAAATTCAGTAGCAGAGAATCTGCTGCCAGAATTAGACCGACTGCCGATCCGGCAACAGGGGTTTTTCTAGCTGGGTAAGATTTACCGAATTTACCCCTGAAACGAAAAAACTGCCTCGCAAGTCACCTACTCGTCGGCAAATAACGCTTCCACGAACTGGTCTGCATTAAAAAGTTCCAGGTCCGCTAACTGTTCGCCTTGCCCGATGTATTTTACGGGCAGCTCGAATTCATCGTGAATGGGAATCACGATGCCACCTTTGGCAGTTCCATCCAGCTTCGCCAGGATGATCCCTGTGCAACCAACTGCCTCGCTAAAGCCACGAGCCTGGCTGATGCCATTTTGGCCACCGGTAGCATCGAGCACGAGCAGTGTTTCGTGCGGCGCAGCGGCTACCAGGTTCGAGATAACCCGTCGAATCTTTTCCACCTGTTTCATGAGATTAACCTGGGTTTGCAGACGACCAGCTGTATCGATAATACAAACATCTGCTCCCGTCTCTAACGCTTCGGCAACCGTACGATGAGCGACACTGGCCGGGTCGCCCCCCTGCTCTCCTGTCACGATCGCGGCATCCAGCCGCTGGGCCCAGATTGTCAGTTGTTCCACTGCGGCTGCCCGAAATGTGTCTGCAGCACCTAATACAACACGTTTACCCTGGCTCTGAAAAAGATGCGCCAGTTTAGCGATCGAAGTTGTCTTTCCTGACCCGTTAACACCAACCACCATGATGACAGTCAAGCCATCCGGGGCAAAGGTGATCGGCTGCTCCGGCTGATCCATACGATCTCTTATTTCCGTACGCAAGAGCTGCAAGATTTCCTCTAGTTGCACGACGCGGCCACGGAAATCCTCTTTCACGCGCTCACAGATACTGCCAGCCGGACCACCTCCCATATCCGTTTTAACGAGGACAGCGAAAAGCTGCTCAACAAAAGCATCGTCGACCAGGCTGCCTTCACGTTTGAGCAAGTCCCGAATGTCCGTGTTCAGGATAGCTCGTGTTCGCTTGAGCCCCTGTCGAAATCGAGACCACAAGCCACCCTTTTTTTCCGGTGATTCAACTGGAGGGTCCGCTTGCGCTGAAGCATCGTCGACCTCCGACTCAACCTGCGCCTCGTTGGCCGCGGATTCATCGGCCTGGTTTTTTTTAAAACGATCGAGCAGCCCCATGGTGTTCCTCAGCAAGCTTGGTCTTTGTCTTTCCGGTGTAATATCTGATCCAACACACCGTTCACAAACCCGGCAGACTGTTTTCCACCAAACCGTTTTGACAGTTCGACGGCTTCGTTAAGTACCACCGGCCCGGGTGTATCTGTATGGATCAACTCGTAGGCACCTAAACGTAGAACATTGCGGTCGGTCGCGGCAATACGAGTTATGGTCCAGTTCTCGGTATACTTCGTAATCAACTGATCCAACTCGTTAGCATGCAGCTGTACGCCTTCCACCAACTCGCGAGCAAATCGAATTAACTCCTCGTCCCCGTGCAGTCGCTGGCTTAGAAACCGGGAGGAAACTTCCTCACTGCGCTGCGGATTCAAATCCTCTTCATAGAGTAATTGCAGAGCGACTTCGCGGGACCGGCTTCTTCGAGACATGGGATGGCCTGCAATCATTTCCTTCAGTTAGTTTACGTCCTGTCGATCTGCGCCAGCAAACGGACCATTTCCAGTGCTGCTTCGGCACATTCCACTCCCTTGTTACCCGCGTTACCCCCTGCCCGATGAATCGCCTGTTCCATGGAATTGCAAGTCAGCAGACCAAAGGCAACCGGGACACCCGACTCCATCGCCAGGCGCCCCAAACTATCGGTCACTTGGCGGTTAATGTACTGATCGTGTGTTGTTTCGCCGCGAATGACAGCTCCCAGGCAAAGGACCGCCGCGTATCGATCCTTGTTTACCAGGCGGCTGGCAACCAGTGGAATTTCCCAGGCTCCAGGTACGTAGGCCACGTCAATGCAATCGTCTGCTATGCCGCGCTCGTGCAGTGTCGCAACGGCCCCCTCGAGCAACTTATCGGTAATCGTGTCGTTATAACGGGAGACCACGATGGCAAAACGCCAGCCCTTCCTAATAGGTGCTTCCTGACCCTGCAAAACCCTCGGCATCAACTTCTCCTCGACGTGAACGCAGCCTTTAATCCATCTGAATGCTCATCAGGAACTCGGCATTTGACTGGGTTTTTTCCAGCCGTTTGACCAGCAATTCCATCGCATCGGGGGGATTCATTTCACTCAACATCCGCCGAAAGAAACAAACACGCTTGTGTTCTTCCGGATCCATCAAGATTTCTTCGCGGCGAGTACCACTACGATTGATATCGATCGTCGGCCAAATCCGTCGGTCAACCAGTGCCCGATCGAGCACGATTTCCAGGTTACCCGTTCCTTTGAACTCCTCGAAAATCACTTCGTCCATCCTGCTACCCGTGTCGACCAGGGCCGTCGCCATGATCGTCAATGAACCACCCTCTTCGATTTTGCGAGCCGATCCAAAAAATCGTTTGGGATTTTGCAAGGCATTCGCATCCAGGCCACCGGAGAGAACTTTACCCGACTGGGGACACTCGCTGTTCCAGGCTCGCGCAAGACGTGTGATGGAATCGAGGAAGATTACCACGTCGACTCCATATTCAACCATCCGTTTTGATTTTTCGATGACCATCTCAGCAACTTGAACGTGCCTTGCTGGTGGTTCGTCAAAAGTCGAACTGATCACTTCGCAATTCGATCCCTTAACTTCCCGCTCCATGTCAGTCACTTCTTCCGGGCGCTCGTCAATCAATAGCATGAAGACATAGGCCTCCGGGAAATTCTTCACAACCGAGCGGGCCAACTTCTGCAAGAGAACTGTTTTTCCTGCTCGTGGCGGGCTCACGATCAAACCGCGCTGGCCAAACCCGATCGGTGTCACCAGGTCAACAACCCGCATCGAGATATTAACCGGATCGGATTCCATCATGATCCGTTTGTCCGGGTGCAAGGGCGTTAAATCATCGAACTGAATTCGATTCGTCCGCAGATTGGGGTCTTCAAAATTGACCGCCTCCACACGCAGGAGGGCAAAATACCGTTCGTTCTCCTTGGGTGGTCGAATTTGGCCGGAAACCGTATTGCCGGTCTGTAAACCAAAACGGCGAATCTGGCTCGGTGACACATAAATGTCATCTGGACAAGACAAATAATGGTAATCCGCACTCCGCAAGAAGCCGAAACCGTCGGGCAGAATCTCCAAAGTCCCTTCACCGAACATGAGCCCGTTCATCCTGACGCGCTCTTTTAGGATCTTGAATACCAGTTCCTGCCGTTTTGTTCCCGCCACGTCGGAAACATTTTCCCGACGGCCCGCCTCAATTAGTTCTGCCATCGTCAGTTTCTGAAGCTCTGTCAGGTAGACTTCGCCTTCCTTGAACTGGTCATAAGGATCCAGCGCACCACTTTCCTGGTCAGCGCTTTGGCCCATCAGTTCCTCGGCAATCGAGAGTGGTTCGTCGAGTTGCTCATTCGAAGCAACGCGATTCTTCTCCGGTGCCGCCTCCGGCGGTCCCAGATCGATCGCTTCTTCACTGGCTTTGCGCTGCGCCCGTGTACTGCGAGATTCCGTCATTCCTTGCATACTCCTGTCAAATCGAAACTTCCTCTATCAACGAACGGATGTCGTTCATGGCAGGTCCAGTTCAAAATTCATGCGCCGTCCCTGGTTTCCTCAGGACAGCTTGACTAGCTCATTCCAAATCTCTGTTAACTGATCTAACGCTTGTTCCGGCGTTCCCGAATTATCAACGATCCAGTCAGCTCGACTCCGTTTCAATCCCAGCAACTCCTGATTCGCTTCCCGGTATCGAAATTCCTCGGCTGTCCAGCCACGTTGCTGACATCGCGATGATCTTTCTGGCTCGCCGGCCTCCACGAAAACAAACTTGTCACAAAAGCGATCCCAGCCTGCTTTAAACATGACCGCCGCATCTAAAACTAATATCTTGAATTCCTCAGTCTGCTCCAGTTCTTCAATTCTCTTTTCTAGCCTTCGAGCAATGCGTGGATGAATCAACTCCTCCAAAAAACTCAGCTCGTTAAGCGCTTCTGGCGTCTCCCCAAAAACAATCTTCGATACGGCCGCTCGATCAATCTCGCCACTAGTGCCTGTGATCGACGCACCCCAGCGTCCAACCAATCGATCCTTCACTTCCACTTCGTCTAAAACATCATGACCAATTTGGTCCGCGTCCAAAGACGCTGCACCAAGTGAAGCTAAATGCTCGGCAACAGAACTCTTACCGCTGCCAACACCTCCAGCAATCCCGATAACTAACATGAACTCCAGTACGGTATAAATAGTTCTCCACCAGCGCACTGCATGGGATCGATTTGACCGTCGCGATGGTCGAGAAACAATGGCTTGACAAGCAGGGGAATGAAATGTGAAAAGCAGGTGACACACGATGGTAGGATTGGTATGGTCACCCTCGGTTGACCTATTGTAGCGCAAAGCACGCACACAGATCAACCAAGTGGACAAGAAAGTCGGCTGATTACTCGTCCAGTGCCCGGCTTTGCGCTATGGAAAAAACCCACACCCGAGACGGGAACGTCTGTTAAAGTGATCTCAAACCCTATTCCAGCGGTCGGCAATCCGCCCAGTTTTCGCCAACTTCCAAGTCGACTTTCAACGGTACATCCATCTCCCCAACCGAGGTCATTTCCTCGACTAACAGATCCCGCAAGGAAGGAACCTCGGTCGCTGGTACTTCAAACAACAATTCATCATGAATCTGCAGCAGCATCCGTGCTTGCAAGCCTTCCTGGTGCAACCGATCATGCACCTTCAGCATTGCCAGCTTAATCAAGTCAGCGGCAGATCCCTGGATCACTGTATTGATGGCAATGCGTTCTGGCATATTCCGCTGCCTCGACTTTCCTCGACCATCCGCATCCCGAATTCCCTGGACCACCCGTTTCCTGCCCAACACGGTACTGACAAATCCCTTCTGCTGACAATCTAAGAGGGTTTGTTCGAGGAATTCATCGACACCCTGGTAATGGGAAAAATATGATTCGATAAACTCAGCGGCTTCGTCAACATCAATATCCAGCGACTTGGCAAGTCCGAAAGCACTCTGACCATAAATCACACCAAAGTTAATTGCCTTCGCGCTACGTCGCATCTCACTGGTCACATCGGCCAAATCAACTTCATAAACTTCGCTGGCAACGGCTGCATGAACATCTTGATCCGTCGCGAAAGCTTCCTGCAACTCTTTGTCCTGAGAAAAGTGTGCCAGGACGCGCAATTCTATCTGCGAATAATCGGCGGCAAACAGGAGCCAGTTTTTTTCACCTGGCAAGAAGGCTGACCGGATCGCCTTTCCCTCTTCACTGCGAATTGGAATATTCTGCAGATTCGGGTCTTTCGAGCTTAACCTGCCGGTCGCTGCCACATCCTGCTTGAAAGATGTGTGCACCCGTTTCGTAGACTTGCAAATCATGGCAGGCAAGGCATCAACATAAGTCCCTTTTAGTTTCGCCAACTGGCGATATTCGATGATCAGCTGGGGCAGTTCATTCACGGCCAGTTTCGCCAGCTGATTGAGTACCTCCACGTCGGTACTGGGCCCGGTTTTGGTTCGCTTAATAACCGGCAACCCCAGGTCTTCAAATAACACTTTTGACAGCTGCTTGGGTGAATCAACGTTAAATTCACTCCCTGCCAGGTCATAGATTTGTGCCTGTAAATCTTCTAGCCGATCGCCAAAGCGAGTTCCCAATTGTTGTAACCGTTTAGCATCGACCCGGATGCCGTTAAACTCCAATTCGGCCAGGACTTCGATCAGGGGAATTTCCACTGTCTGAAAAAGCTCGAACAATCCTTCTTCTCTGAGCCTCGCTTCCAGAATGGCTGTCAAGCGAAGAGGAATGTCAGCATCTTCTGCTGCATAGGGGGTTACTTGATCAACTGGCACTTCGTCCATTTGCTTCTGGTTCTTGCCGCTGCCGATTAAGTCCT
>JAYGDG010000088.1:0-1732 GCA_046583015.1 Pirellulaceae bacterium
ATCTTTAAGGAGCAGACCGGGGAGCGCAAACTAGCCAATCGCGAAACGGGCGAAGTGTACGAGATGTCGCCAGCAGATTTTGATGACCTCACGACGCTGCACGTTTGCGACTGGCTCGAACAGGTGCCCCGATCCCAGGAATGGGATTACCGCCGAGATGCTTATCACGCCATGGCAGACCATTCGGGCGGTATTGCCGTCAAGGAATACGAGCGGGTCTTTAAGCTGGAAACAGCTGGCCACGACACTTGATGGTATCGCGCCAGGCTATGGTTACCGCTGATTATTTCGGCGACAGCAACTTGTGGTTGGAAAGCTGAAAATTGCGAACCGTCAAACCGGTGGCCGATGTTGAAATCTGTACCAGTTCGGCAGGCAAGTCCAATTTGCCAATCCGTTGCCAGCGATTGAGCACGGTTTGGGTGCGGTTAAGCTTACCGGTCCTGGCATCCCAGTAACGGATCACGTAACTGCGGGGTAAGAACTGGTTCTCCTTGTTCTTGATGTTGTCCAGCACGGTGATGGTGAAGTTCTGGTCACCGATGTTCCTGTTAACGACCATGATCTGGTTATCCTTGACCCGGTAACTGGAGGCAAAGTTGCCACCGACAAAGGTTAATAACCGGCCCAGCGGATGGGCATAATCCTGGTCGGCAAATCGAAGGACCGGGGCGGGTCCGTCCGAGGAGGAAGCCTGGCGATGCAGAACGATGGAACCGAGTTGACCCTCGACCCACTCGGTCGCCGTCGCTTCGTCCAATTTCAACTCGACATTTCCTTCCAGGTCAATTTTCGCTTTCCCGTTAAAGAAACGTCCATCGACGGTTCCCTCGATGTCGGCAGTAAAGCCTGGGAATGATTTCCAAGCTGCTCGCGCCGCAATGGCTCTCTGAAACATGGCCACGGCTTCCGCATCGGCACCACTGCGAACCAGTGGCCAATGGAAAGCGATCGTGGCAAAGCGGCGGATCTCCTGGTAGCTGCGGTCCTTCTTCTTGCCTGCCTGCTTTACGATCGTACTGGTGTAGACACAGTAATGATATCCTTCCTCCGGCGTCCAGGTTGCCTGTCCCTGTTCATCGGTTGTCAGTTCTTCGTTGACCAGGTCATCGTCCACGGTGACGAGCTTCACTTTCGGAAGCGGTTTGCCTTTGTGCAGTACAGTGAACGTGATTTTCTTACCGTCGATCCGAGGCATGATTTCCAGGGGGATCGCAGGTCGAGCCTGCAGGGCATTAATCTTCTCGGGCGCTCCGGCAATCGCCTTGGGATAATACTGTAAGAGGAAGGCGACGTCTCGTTGCAAAACGCCATATTCGCATTCTCCCACGACCGAAACAGCACCGCGCGATGGCAAGAAGGCTCGCAGCCGGTCGCTGGCCTGCCGCACGTCCAGCGGCTGGAATTTCCCCGGGGTCTCTTGCATCCAAAGCTTGGTATGGGCAATTTTCGGAACGAACAGTGGATCGCCCGCTTCGGCCCGTGCACTGAAGAATACTTCTACACTACGGCCAGCCTCGGCGTGTGGTCCGATGCGAATGAAAAGAAAATGTGCCTGGAGTGGTCCAGCGACCAGTGTGGCGATGAGCAGGAGGCAGGCGATCAATCGTTGCTTGGACATGGTGGCTCTCCGTCCGGGGGTTAACTCAACTTAAATGAGTTTTCAATCGCTGCAGATCAGTCACCCGTATCTTGCATTCACTCCTCTCGGAAAGCAAGCGGACCGATCTGA
>JAYGDG010000237.1:0-2021 GCA_046583015.1 Pirellulaceae bacterium
GACATATTCGGAAAGGAGCCACCGTGTTTGTCGATGGCCGACGCGTGGCTGGTACCGTTCAGCGAGACAAGGGAACCGTCACGGTGAACCTTTCCCAGCCTCCACGCCCCGGAATGCGGCTGCTCCAGGTACAGAATCCGGGTGGCTTGTTTAGCAATGATTTCATCTTCTACGTGGCTGCTGCCGAAACCAAGGCAAAGTCCGGCCCGCTGGGAACCTGGCAGTTGGCCGTCGAAAGCAAGAGCCGACCCGACCGGGACCACCAGTATACGATCCGCATCTCCCGGGAAGGTGACAAACTGGTTGGCTTTTATCGCGAATCGGACTCCCGGAAGTTCAAGATCCCAACAGTCACTCTGAAGGGCAAAACACTCTCCTTCGAGGTGCCCCGAGACGACTTGGTGATGGCCTACAAGGGAACGCTTACCGCTGACTCGATCACTGGGACGATGGAATACCGCCGGCCCAACCGCACACCCAGCAGCCGGCAGTTTTCCGCTACCCGCGAACAGCTCAATCCGACCGGGACCTGGCGATTGCTGGTTGAGAGTAAGAGTCGACCGGAGCGGGACCACGAGTACACGATCCGCCTTGCTCGCGAAGAGGGCAAGCTGGTCGGCTTCTATGCCGGCTCCGACCGCAAGGAAACCAAGGTTCCTCAACTCACCATGGCCGGCAGCCACATTTCCTTCTCGGTCCCCCAGGAGGAGAGGACGCTGGCCTACCAGGGGACGATTACGGACGATTTCATCAGTGGCACGATGGAGCATCAGATCCCGGGCCGGGACTCCCGTAACCGTACCTTCACAGGCACACGTGAAAGGCGCTGAGCAGCGTCATGGGGCCCCGACCGGCATTCAAATTGACACCCTTCGCGCACTCGTTTAGGATGGCGCCAAGCAATCCGAATGCTCTTATTTAGGTAGCTTATTTCATGAAACGACAAACTTGGCTCATTGGTTTCTGTGTCGTCCTGTCCTGCATCGCAACATCACAGCCATCCTTTGCGCAACGGGCAGCAGCTACACCGGCCGATTCCAACTATCACTTCGCACCCGGCGTCCGGCTATTGACTGGCGATAAGCCGATCGATGTCACCACCGGGCATGCGTCACCTTACATTTACGATTTCGACGGCGACGGCAGCCGGGACTTGCTGGTCGGTGAGTTCGGCTCCGGCCTCTACCGGGGCGAAACGACTTCTGATAATTCCCCGCTGGCCAATGCCCGTTTACGAATTTACCTAAACAAGGGGACGAACGCTGCACCCCGCTATGACGGTTTCAAGTACTTGCAAGCCGGTGGAGAAAACGCCTCGGTTCCCAGCACGTGATGCAGCACGTTTTGTCCACAGTTCGTGGACTTTGATGCTGATGGGATTGCCGACGTCATTGCCGGGTCGATTTACGAGGATATTTATTTGTTTCGCGGACTCGGTGATGGCAAGTTTGCCAAGCGCCAACTTCTCAAGGACAAGGATGGTAAACCGCTCGAGGGTGGCTACTGCTGCACAACCGAACTGCTGGACATGGATGCCGATGCCGACCTGGACCTGGTTTGCGCCTCGCGCATCGGGACTGCCAAGTGGTACAAGAACGTCGGTAGTCGAAGTTCACCCGAGTTTGAATCGAAGGCGCGGGGGATTCCCATGGAGAAAGGCGCCGGTTCGATCAAGGGAAGCAACGCCACCTATGCCGACTGGGACGGCGATGGGCGGCGGGATCTGATCGTCGGATCAGAACGAGGGCAGATCGTTTGGCATCGCAATACGGGGAAAGACAACAAGCCAATCTTCTCATCGGCACGGCAACTATTGAAGGATCATGGATTCGTACGGATCAAGGAGGGAGAGGTTCCTGGCGCGCACGGTAGCCGCGCAAAAGTCAATATTGTCGATTACGACAACGATGGATTGCTCGACATCCTGCTTGGTGATTTCACCTCCTGCACCTACAACACGCGACCGCCACTGACGGACGAAGAAATCAAAGAAAAAGAGGCCCTGGAAAAAAAAGTCGCGG